>JAHDBF010000183.1 GCA_020630525.1 Saprospiraceae bacterium | reverse complement strand
GCAGCAACAAAACCAATCAATAAACTCACCGCCAATATCTTCCAATCATTACTATTAAATAATCCAGTGGCAAATTCATAATTGTAATTATCTCCCATATAGCCAACCATAAAATACATCGCAATCCGACTAAAAATAAAACCTATAACCGCTCCAATAAAAGCCAATAACAATCCTTCATAAATCAAAAGCATAAACAGTTGCATTGGCTTAGCACCCATCACCCTAATCAAGGATAACTCGTAAGCACGCTCTCTCAAACTACTAAGCAGAGAAATAAAAATACTGATCGCAGAAACAAAAGCAATCAAAAACGCCAAACTCTGTAACACCTTTGTACCCACACCCATCATACTATATAACCTATTGATCTCATACGCTGGAGACGCTGCCATCATTTCTGTATTGTCTCGGATGGTTCTCGGCATATTCAACGCATGAATATTGGTTTTGCTTTTATATTGTAACAATACTGAAGTAATTTCTTTATCAGGATGACTCAATAAATCTGCTCTCGATACACCATGCTCATGATGCCCATGATTGTGACTATGTCCGTGATGATGATCATGGTCGTGATTGTGATCTTCATGATCATGTCCAGCGTGGTCACCGTGATCGTGGTCTTCATGGTCATGATGACCGCTATGATCGTGGTCGCTATGATCATGACCTTCGTGATCATGATTATGATGGTGTCCTTCTTCGTTATGGTCATGCGGCTCTTCTTCATTAATCACCGTAGGTCCTTCTTCATGATCGTGCATTGCCCAGACAGTGCCCGTATTACATAATATCAACTGATCCAATACGCTCCCACTTCCTTCTAATATTCCTACTACCGTCAATGATCCATGATCATGCATCATATCCTCATCTTGGATAAATCCATGTGTGCTCTTAAAAGAATCACCGATTTTTAATCCAGCTTGTTTGGCAACTGTGGCTCCGATCGTTGCTTCTAGGGTATTATTAAACATTTTCCCTTTAGCAATTTTACCATTATACAATTCTACTAAATTATGCTCAGTACCCACTATTCTGAATCCACTATAACTATCTCCAAGTGACAATGGTACTGCCTGTTTTATCAACGGATGATTGGGTCTTAAGTAAGGAGTAGCCTCTGATATTTTGATGTTTCCAGTAGGATTATCAATGTGATACATACTACATAAAATCATCTGCAAAGGACTTCCTTTTGCACCTATTACCAAATCTATTCCAGCTAAGTTTTTATCAAATTTATCTTTCAATTGATCATTCAATAAAAACAAAAAACTAATCAATCCTACACCTAAACTCAACAGCAAAATATTCAGCAGTAAATTTAATGGCTTATGTAAAATATTCTTCCAAGCGAGCTTAAGCATGAGCATTTTCTTTTACCAGTAAAACTTGTTTATCAATCGTAGATTTCAATCTATTGTCATGCGTCACAATTATAAGTGAGGCATTTATCTTTTGCGAAGATTCGTTTAACAAACTTATTACATCATTGCAGTTGTCATCATCCAATGCAGAGCTAGGTTCATCAG
This sequence comes from Saprospiraceae bacterium, assembly GCA_020630525.1. Classification (GTDB taxonomy): domain Bacteria; phylum Bacteroidota; class Bacteroidia; order Chitinophagales; family Saprospiraceae; genus JAHDBF01. Next base: position 3,939 of record JAHDBF010000183.1, on the reverse strand, counting down.
CAAGTATCAATATAGGTTTATTGACTAATGCTCTTGCGATAGAAACCCTTTGTTTTTCTCCTTCGCTTAGCTGATTCGTCGCTTTATTTCCATATTCACCGATGTTTAATTGATCCAAAAGAGATTGTGCAAATCGCTTATCAACAGGATTTCCTGCCAATTTTTGCGCTAACGTGAGGTTTTCCATCACTGAAAGGGCATTTACAAAATGATTCTTTTGAAAAATAATACCGATAGACTTACCTCTGAAAGTATCCAATTTGTCGCCGCGCAACTTAGTTATGTCAGTATCGCCAATGATAACTTTTCCACTTGTTGGAGTCATTAAACCTGCCAAAAGGTGGAGAAAAGTGGTTTTACCGACTCCAGATTGACCTAAAACCAAACAAGATTCGCTTGCGTTTAATGTAATATCTGGAAAATCTAGCTTTGGACCAGATTTATATGCGTATGAGAGACTCGATGTTTGTACCATAGTTAATTTGTCACTGCTAAAATACACATTGGAAGCACTTTTATCAAGCTAAATGCACATCTATCAAGAAATCGCAAATTTCCGCCGAAATGCTTAGCTTTGCGCCTTAATATAATATAAGTTATTCTATGGGATCGTATAGAGAGTTTAAAGGATTGAATTTACCTGAAATCGATAAAGAAATACTGGCATTCTGGCAAGAAAACAACGTATTCGAAAAAAGTATTGATTCTAAAGATCCTGATAATGCATTTGTATTTTATGAGGGTCCGCCTTCGGCGAATGGGAAACCGGGGATTCATCACGTAATGGCGCGAACAGTAAAAGATCTATTCTGTAGATTCCAAACAATGAAAGGCAAGCGTGTAGAACGAAAAGGTGGTTGGGATACACATGGTCTCCCGATAGAGTTGAATGTAGAGAAACGTCTTGGTATCACCAAAGAAGATATTGGTAAGAAAATCACTGTCGAGCAATATAACCAAGAATGTCGGACGACTGTAATGCAGTTCAAAGATCAATGGGATGATATCACTCGTAAGATGGGATATTGGGTAGATCTAGACAATCCTTACATCACATTTGACAACAACTATATAGAGTCAGTTTGGTGGTTGCTTTCTCAATTGTACAACAAAGATTTATTGTATAAAGGATATACAGTACAACCATATTCACCAGCAGCAGGAACAGGTCTTAGTTCTCACGAATTAAATATGCCTGGTTGCTACAAAAACATCAAAGACTTATCAGTAACCGCCCAATTTAAAGTCATAAACGATGATAAATCAAGCTTCCTATTCGAAGGTCATCCTAATGATGTATTCTTTGTAGCATGGACCACCACACCTTGGACCTTACCATCAAATTGTGCAGTAGCTTTAGGCGCAAAAATTGAATACTCCATCATTCAAACTTTCAATCAATATACCAAAGAACCAATAACGGTAATCTTAGCAACAGACTTAATCGGGAAATACCTAAAACCTGAAGGAAAAGAAATAGCCATTGAAGACTTCGATCCATCAAGTAAGATCATTCCTTGGAAAGTAATCAAAACAGCAAAAGGTGCAGAAATGGAAGGCATCCATTACGAACAGTTAATGCCTTACGTACAGCCAGAAAGTGGAGATGCTTTCCGCGCGATTTTGGGAGATTTTGTTTCTACAGAAGATGGCACTGGAATAGTACATACAGCCTCCGTTTTCGGTTCAGATGATTACCGTGTTTGCCAGCAAAATAACGTACCTTCTATCCTTGTAAAAAGAGGAAAAGAGTACATGCCTCTTGTGGATACGCAAGGGAAATTTGTAGAAGAGGTAACTGACTTTCCAGGTGATTATGTAAGGGCTGAATATTATAGTGACGAAGAACGTGCAGCAGATGGATTCGAATCTACAGACTTAAGAATTGCAGTAAAACTAAAGAAAGAAAATAGGGCTTTCAAAGTAGAAAAATACGATCACAGTTATCCGCACTGCTGGAGAACAGATAAACCAATCTTGTATTATCCATTAGACAGTTGGTTTGTAAAAGCTGCTTCTGTGAGAGATAGAATGGCCGAACTTAACAAAGGCATCAACTGGAAGCCAGCACATACTGGTACAGGTAGATTCCAAGTTTGGTTAGAAAATCTATTGGATTGGAATTTGTCAAGATCTAGGTTCTGGGGAATTCCTTTACCAATCTGGAGAACTAAAGACAACGAAGAAGAAATCTGTATTGGATCGATAGAACAATTAGCATTAGAAATCAAAAAAGCCAATGAAGCACTTGGATTAAATCAAGATACACCACCAGATTTACACAAACCATATATTGATACCGTTACTTTGGTCAGCCCATCTGGGAAAGAGATGCATAGAGAACCAGACTTGATCGATGTATGGTTTGATTCTGGATCAATGCCATATGCACAATGGCACTACCCTTTTGAAAATAAAGAAATATTCGAGAGAAATTTCCCAGCAAACTTCATTGCAGAAGGTGTGGATCAGACCAGAGGATGGTTTTATACTCTGCATGCGATTGCAACGATGGTATTCGATAAAGTGGCTTTTAAAAATGTAGTTTCTAATGGATTGGTACTCGATAAAAATGGACAGAAAATGTCTAAGCGATTGGGCAATGCCGTTGATCCATTTACAACATTGGAACAGTATGGTGCAGATGCCACTAGATGGTATATGATGGCCAATGCGAATCCATGGGACAATCTAAAGTTTGACGAAGCTGGGATAGATGAAGTAAAAAGAAAATTCTTCGGAACGTTATATAATACTTATTCTTTCTTTTCTGTATATGCCAATATTGATGGATTTTCATTCGCAGAAGATCAAATTCCGTTGAGTGAAAGAACAGAAATTGACAGATGGGTAATCTCCATTCTAAATACATTGGTAAAAGAAGTAGATACCAATTATGCTGAGTACGAACCGACAAAAGCTGCAAGGTTAATCCAAGCTTTTGTAGAAAATAATTTGAGTAATTGGTACGTAAGATTAAATAGAAGACGTTTCTGGAAAGGAGATTATTCTCAAGATAAAATTGCTGCCTATCAGACTTTATACACATGTTTAGAAACAGTATCAAGATTGATGGCACCTATTGCACCATTCTTTTCGGATTGGCTATTTAAAAACTTAAATGAAGCTACTGGTCTTGATAAAAACATATCAGTTCACCTAGCAGATTTTCCTACTCCAGACGGAACTTGTATTGATGCAGACTTAGAAAAACGTATGGAGTATGCGCAGCGTATTTCTTCTTTAGTACTTTCACTACGTAAGAAAGAGAACATCAGAGTAAGACAACCGCTACAGAAAATTTTGATTCCTGTATTGGATGCAGATTATCAATCTAAAGTAGAAAAAGTAGAAGAGCTAATATTGCACGAAGTGAATGTAAAAGAGATAGAATACATTACTGATGCTTCTGGAATTATTAAGAAAAAAGTAAAACCTAATTTCAAAACTTTGGGGAGAAAATTGGGTAAAAACATGAAAGCTGCGAGCCAGGTTATTGTAGCAATGACAGATAAAGATATTGCAGCGCTAGAACAATCTGGAAAATATACCATTAACTTAGATGGAAATGATATTGAATTAGCACTAGAAGATTTTGAAATCAGTGCAGCAGAGATTCCGGGATGGCAAGTTGCTCAAGACAGAGAAATCACATTGGCACTTGACATCACCATTGATGAAAAATTGGCAGCAGAAGGATTAGCAAGAGAGATTGTTAATAGAGTACAAAATATCAGAAAGGACAAAGATTTTAATATCACTGATAGAATAAATATTCACATAAGTAAAAATGAAAAACTAGATCTTAGCATTGCAAATTTTGGAGATTATATCAAAAATGAAGTTTTAGCTGATGCTATTGTAGTTTCTGATGCTGAAAAAGGAGATTTGATTGAACTTAGTAAAGAACTTTCTGTGTTTATTGAAGTGACGTTTAGT
>JAHDBF010000023.1:13176-31602 GCA_020630525.1 Saprospiraceae bacterium | reverse complement strand
ACGCAATATGCATATTTGATTTGATTTTTTACTGGATTATCTCTAACGGACTATGTGTATCCAGCTTATCCCGATGCGTATGCTGTGATCACACGATGTTATCTCTCGTGCTTCATTTTCGTCTGATAGTATCTATGTTGATTCTATATTTTCCGTCATCATTGAGTTCAGATGTTTCTACAATATAAGAATCTAATCTTTGATTATAATCACTACTTATTTCTTTGACTGTTATAAGCTCCTTGTAATTTATTATTTTAGACCATATTCGTTTTGATATTTTACCAGCATGACCTCCGTTCCAAGAATTGTATATCAGATTTTGTGAAGTGTCAACTCTCACATTTGACACATCTATTCCGTTTTCAAATTTTGCTTTTCTAGGATTATATATGAAGTACCTTCTTAGTTCATTTGTAGCTCCGCTCACTTCATTCAAGCCTAAATCCAAATCATCAATCCCATCAAAGTTTAAATCAATTAGTTTACTATTTGGGTTTTCTAAATTATCGAGTGATGAGCCACTTTCGAATTCTGAAAGTTTGATTATTTGATATCGCGAATCTGCTAATTTTAATTTTAAACTATCCAGATAGAAGTAGTCAATTGGTTTTTTGCATTTAGTCATAGAATCTGCTGAGTAATAATAAACGCAAGACATTAAATTACTTTTTCTAAAATCTATTCTTTTTGTGATTACCCATTTAATTGAATTGGCATTTGAAACTTGTTTGTATTTTAATTTTAAGCTGTTCAATTTGGTTGTGTCTAAGCAAGGTGTCTCATCTGATTTGTCTATATATTTTGTTTCTACCGCTTCAATATTATTTTGACTTTGTAGGATGTGGTTTTCCTTAGGACTATTACATCCAATGTTTAGGATTAAAATAATTAATATGTATTTATAATGATTTTTCATTCTTGCATGAAAGCTAACTTAAATATACAAAAAAGATCACCCCAATTTATCACTAATTATCTTCTGCACCTCATCATAAATGCTAGGATTAGCAGCGATAACCTCACCTAACTCAAGGAATTTTTCTCGACCTTTCAAATCTCTCATAATGCCTCCTGCCTCTGAAACGATTAGTGCGCCAGCGGCAATATCCCATATGTTTAAAAATCCTTCATAATAGCAGGTAAAGCGATCTGCAGCAACATAGCATAAGTCCAATGCGGCAGAACCATATCTACGTACACCACGACTTTGTTTTAATAATTCGTTTATGATGGCAAGATATTTTGTAGAGTTATAATCATTGGTGTATGGAAAACCAGTAACGAACAATGCATTTGACATTTCTGGTCTTTTTGTAATTACTAGTTTTCTGTCATCAAGGTAAGCACCTTCATTTTTTATCGCATGAAAACATTCCTGTTTTGCACAATCGTTTACTACTCCTAAAACAATTTCGTCATTTATCGATAATGCAATACTGGTTGAATAATGTGGTAATCCAAAAATATAATTGGTGGTTCCATCTAGCGGGTCTATGATCCATTGAATGTCTTTTTTCTCTTGGCTTACCATTTTTTCTTCAGTGATGAATCCTGCTTCTGGAATCAGTTTTTGTAAGCTAGCGACCAACATTTGCTCTGCAGTTTTATCCACATAGCTTACCAAACTATTTTTTTCTTTTTCTTCAATATCGTTAGAACTCAGTTTTTTCTGTTCGTTGTTTATATATTCGCCAACATCTTTGGTAATACTTATTAACTGATTTTTGATTTCTAATAAATCTTTGTTATTCATCACAATTAGTTTTAGGTTGTAATCGTCTGTAATATATAGATAATTGTTTTTGAGAATTGAGTATCTAGAATGAATATTAAACCAGCTTGGACATATTTTATTGGAATCATTTTGATTGTGATGACCATCGGGTTGTTGTATTCTAGAGCGATGATGTCTATTAGTATGATTTTGATGTCTGCTGCTGCGATTGTCTACCAAGTAAAATATAAACCAAACTTCAATAGTAAAACGTTTTTGCCATTTGGTGCTTTAATGTTGGTATTTGTTGGAATATTTGTTTCTGGAATAAATTCCGAAGATTTGAATTTTTGGGTAAAGCATATGCGACTGAAATTGCCATTTATGCTTTTACCTGCTGCATTTTATGTTTTTAAGAAACAAGTGAAAGAAGTTTCTCCTATTGTTTTTGGTTCTTTTCTAGCGATGATGACTTTTTCTACGATCCCAATATTATCTCAGCTTTTTGATTCGGAAATATTGGTCCAACAAATCGCAAAAGGTCAAGCTGTAGATACGCCAATTGATCATATAAAGTATAGTTTGTTTTTGGCATTTTCCATTTTTATAGGTATTGATTTTTGGATTAATTCTCATAAGAAGTGGAAACACTTATTGTTGATTTTATCGATTTACTTAATTGTTATATTGCATTTTCTTGCAGTAAGGAGTGGATTGGCAGTGTTTTATATTTCATCAATAGTATTGATCTTTTGGTATGGCTTAAGGTCAATGAAAAAAACATTATTATTGGCATTGATTCCAATCTTTCTTTTGCCAATAGTAGCTTTTAATACGATTCCGAGTTTTAAGAAGAAAGCACAATACATGCTTTATGATTTTCAGATGTACCAAAAGGGTGAAGGTGCAAAGTACTCTGATTCTGAACGAATATATTCTATACAAGTTGGCTTAGAAATATTTAAAAGCGCTCCAATATTAGGTTCTGGTATTGGAGATTTAAAACAAGCTTGTAAAGATCAATATCAATTGTTGTTTGAAGTAGAAGGAGAAAAATATCCCCACAATCAGATCATTTATTATTTAGCAGGATCTGGAATTGTGGGGTTATTATTTTTCTTACTGGGAATGTATTTCCCAATGTTTTATTTTAGGAAAGAACTTACCATGCTTTTCATTGCATTAATGCTCATTCTAAGTCTATCTTTTGTAGTAGAAAATACCATTGAGCGAGCGCATAGTATTGCTTTTGTATTGCTATTTATGCTTACGCTCATGTGTAATTATACTGCAGATTATTTTAATGCATCTAAACCACAGTCTAGATAATCTAAATATTCCTCTGCTCCTTCTCTAAATCCTCTAGGGTTAGAAATTACTTTTTCGTCATTTTGCATCATTACATAAAGTGGTTGTGAGTTTTGTTTAAAATTCACGATTTGGAAATCTGCCCACTTGTTTCCTACATTTCTGATTTTGACATTGTTTCCTTGCGGATCTAATCGTTTTGACAAAATTGTTTTGTCTAGTTTTTTTCTATCATCAACATAAAGTGATACAAGAACAAAATCTTCAGAAAGCTTTTTCTTAACCTCAGGTTTTACCCAAATAAATTCTTCCGTTTTTCTACAGTTTACACAACCATGTCCTGTAAAATCTAAAAATACTGGTTTGTTGATTTCTTTGGCATAATTAAGACCTTCGTAGTAATCTTTAAAGCAAGGAATGTCATTTGCACACTTAGTGTATGACGGATATTTTGCCTTGATATTTTTGTCTACATTCGCTTTTTCTAGGAACATATTGTAATTCGCTGGAGGTGCAATACCTGAAGTCAAACCTTTAGGAATATAGCTACTTCTATTTTCAGGATTAACTATAAATCCAGTAGCCAAGTATAGTGCTAAAGCAACAGATCCTAATCCTAAAACCCATCTTGTCGGAGATAATTTTTTAACAGGACTATCATGAGGAAACTTGATGAATCCAAATAAATATAATGCCATTCCAATAGCAACCAATACCCAGATTCCTAGGAATAGCTCATATTTTAATATTCCCCAATTGCTTGTTAAATCTGCAACAGATAAAAATTTAAATGCAAATGCCAATTCTAAAAATCCTAAAATTACTTTTACAGAATTCATCCATCCACCTGACCTAGGTAAACTATTTAACCAAGAAGGAAAAGCTGCAAATAATCCAAACGGTAAAGCAAGTGCCAATGAAAATCCTAGCATCACCACTGCTGGTCCGACAGCATTGGAGGCGGCAGAAACTATGGCCGATCCAATGATTGGCCCAGTACAAGAAAATGAAACCAAAGCCAAGGTAAATGCCATAAAGAAAATCCCAATTAATCCACCTTTGTCTGCTATAGAATCCGTTTTTGTCGTCCATGAAGATGGCAAAGTAATCTCATAGTATCCAAAAAATGAAAATGCAAAGAAGATAAAAATTACGAAAAATAAAGTGTTGGCTATCCAGTTAGTAGATAAAGCATTTAAGGCTTCTTCTCCGAAAACGGCAGTTAAGATTAATCCCATTGCTACATAAATGACAACGATTGATGCGCCATAAATTAATCCATTCATCAGACCGCTACGTTTAGTATCCTTAGTAAAGTAACTTACTGTCAATGGTATCATTGGGAATACACAAGGTGTCAATAATGCGAGTAATCCACCCATAAAACCTAATACAAAAGACCACAATAAACCTTGATCAGAATTGTCCTCTCCACCACAATCTCTAGGTGGATTTGCATACGTTTCTTTGATGGTCGGGATACTTTGATCTAAGATGTTGTCTTCGCCAATATTCATTTTGGAAATACCAGTATTACTTGTCATGGCTTTTTTAGGCCCTAGATATTTACTGGCAATATCTACCATAAATTCTACATCTGTAGGTGGTAGGCAATGGCTGTCATCACAAGTCATATAAGTTAGGTAACCTGCTAGTTTTGCATCTTTCGTTGCTTTTATTTTTTGTGTCAACGTAAATGGTTGGTCGGATAAAAATTTGATAACTTTTACTCCATCAAAGAGTGGGTCTGGTCCTTCTTTTTTATGTCCATCTTCTGTCGCTTTACCCAATAATTTTGCACCAGTATTTTCTTCGTATACGATCTCCGTTGGTACAGGTCCGTCATCACTAGTAAACTGCGAATACACACTCCATGAATCTTGCATTTTTGCAATGTACTTAAGCTCGTATTCATCATTTCCTAATTCTACAAAATCAAAACTCCATGATACTGGATTAAATTCACCAGAATCAGATTCATGCGAATCATTATTTTTGTCATCAATTTCAATATCACTGTTTAGCGAAAAACTAGTTGCTACTTCTTCTGTTTTTTCTTTAACGGTATTTACTGTTGATGAAGCACTTTCAATAGCTTTTGCACCAGCAGATGCTATACTGTTAGTTGTAGTTTTTGTAATTTGTTCTTTTACATTTTCTGCTTTGTCTTTGATGGTTTTTGTTGCACGAGTACCTTTGGTCAATGGAATGGCTAGGTCAAATTCTACATCTGTAGGCGGTAAACACATTTCATCATTACAAGTCATGTAGGTAAGATAACCAGTGACATTTTTAGTTCCGTTTTTGACTTTTATTTTTTGTTTGATGACAAATGGTTCATCAGCCAAAAACTTGACAACATCAACATCAAACATTTTGTCGTAGCCTTCTTTTTTGTGCCCAGTTTCGATTGACTTTCCAGCCAATTCAAAACCTTCGGATTCAAAATTTATAGACGTAGGAACTGGTCCATTATCATCAGTATATTGAGAATAGACTGTCCATCCTTTATCTATGTCAGCTTTCCAAGATAGCTCATACACACCCTCAGAAACCGGTGTAATATCAGTGCTCCATTTTACTGGTGCCAATTCTTGACCAAAAAGTAGATAGGAAAAACAAATTATTAAAGTAGTAAATATCGCAGACCGCATTATATGGATTTTTCTATTGAAAAGGTAAATTATAATTCTATTTCGAAGTTAACAGGCTTAGGTGGTAGACATCTTAGTCCGTCACAGGTCATGTAATACACTTCACCTTTGATACTTTTAGCACCATTGGCTTTAAAGTTTTGTTTGAATATGGCAGTATCAGAAAACTGAGTAACATTAATATCAAACATCTCACTAAAACTGGTTTTCGCCTTGCTTGTTTCTTTGACATCACCGATTAATTCTATTCCTTCGGTATCAAATGAAAATGAAGTTGGTACTGGTCCACCTTCTTCAGTATGTTGAGAATAAAGCTTCCAGTCTTTTTCTATCGTTGCTGTAATGATGATGGTTTTATTGGAATCTTCAGCATCTACAACTTCATAAGCCCAGCTTATCGGATCTGGAGTATCTTGTGCAAATGAGGAAAATGTAAATAGAGATAAAAGTGTAAAAAATAAGTACTTCATGTTTTTATTTTCAAAATTAAACTTGATTAATTTCTAATTCTTTTAGTGTAGTGAAGTTTAGTGATTCTTTAACAGAGTTTTAGATAGATTCAGCAAAACTTAACGATTCGAAAAGACTTTCAAACATTTTTTTGCCGTCCGTATTTCCTAAAATCTCTTCTGAAGCCCGTTCTGGATGCGGCATCATACCGAATACATTTCTGCTTTCATTACAGATACCAGCAATATTGTTTAGTGAACCATTTATGTTGGTTTGATCATTTACTTGACCATTTTCATCACAATACCTAAAAATCACCTGATTGTTGTCTTCTAATGTTTTTAATTCTTCAGTATTGGCAAAATATCGGCCATCTGCATGCGCAACTGGAATTTTTAATACTTCGTCTTCTGACATAAGACTTGTGATTGATGTATTGTTATTTGCAGTTTTTAAGTGAATATTTTTACAAATAAACTTTTGGTCTCTGTTGCGTAATAATACACCTGGTAAAAGGCCACATTCACACAAAATCTGAAATCCATTGCATATTCCCCATACGACACCGCCTTCATTCGCGAAGCGTATCACATCATTCATGATAGGTGAAAATCTAGCTATGGCACCTGATCGAAGATAATCACCATAAGAAAACCCGCCAGGCACGATTATACAGTCGAATTTTCCATGTTCTTCTAAAGAAGTGCTTTTGTGCCATACTTTTGTTACCTCATGGTTAAATACAGAACCTAAAACGTGAATCATATCATCATCACAATTAGAACCTGGGAAAACAACTACTCCAAATCGCATATTAAGTGTTTCTTGCAAAGATACATATTATCAGATTTTAGCATATTTGTTTATGCAACAAATGGGAATTCTAGGCAAAAAAACGATGAGTTTGTAGTTATGGGACTTAGAATAGGAGGAACTGATTCAATAATACCGTTATAATACCGTTCTTTGTACTGATATTTACCACTAATTAGTCAATGGCTGTAGCAGATATATATTCAAAAAAGCATAGATGGAAGATTGTTCTTGCATTGATAGGGCTAGTTATTGTGTTAATAACGATGGTGTATTCTATGTATTTGGCAGAAAAACTGGCAGAAAATGAGGAACAAAAGGTAAGATTGTATGTCCAAGCTGTAACAAAAATGGCAGAAAGCAGCGAAGATCCTAATGGGAGTGTGCAACAATTTGATGAGGGTCTTAGCTTGGAATTAAGTATTGCAGAAGAATTATTAAGTTCAATACCAGTTGTTTTAGAAAGTGAAACTGGAGAATTGATTGGCAATGGTTATGGCAATGAAAGAGATTATGATCAAGAATTTTTAAACACGAGAAAAAAAGCGTTTATAGAATCTGGAAAACTTGTAATCGAAGGTACTGGATACAGTAGGTATGTATATTATGACAGATCAAGATTATATAATCTCATCACTTATTTCCCACTGGTACAAATCCTATTATTAAGTGCTTTTGTAGGATTGGGATATGTCGTGTTTTCTTCATCACGTAGATCAGAGCAAAATAGAGTTTGGGCGGGAATGGCTAAGGAAACAGCACATCAGTTAGGGACACCAATAAGCGCGATAATAGCATGGATAGATTTATTGAGAGAGCAGCTGCAAGGTAATCCAGAACAATTAGAGATTGTTGATGAATTGGTTAATGATGTAGATCGACTAGAGTTGGTTGCAGATCGTTTTTCTAAGATTGGTTCTTTACCCAAACTGGAATCTATTGACATATATGAACAATTAGAAAAGAGTAGGGTGTATATGGAGCGTCGAGCTTCTAAGAGAATTAAGTTTGATTTTCCAAAAAACAATGAACCCGTATTTGTAAAAATGAATGTTCATCTCTTTGAATGGGTGGTAGAAAATTTGATTAGAAATTCATTGGATGCAATGGGTGGTAATGGTACAATATCTGCTGTCGTAAAATCAGAATCTAATATGATTGCGATTGATTTATCGGACACCGGGAAAGGCATTCCATTAAATAAACAGAAGACCGTTTTCCAACCTGGGTTTACAACTAAGTCTAGAGGTTGGGGATTGGGACTTTCTCTAGCAAAAAGAATTATAGAAAATTATCATAAGGGGAAAATATTTGTGAAAAATTCAAAAGTTAATGAGGGCACGACATTTACTATTAAACTGCATAAGGCTTAGTTTCTTCTTACTACTGTCTTATCAGTCATATAGTCAGCGCGTAATTGAAGATAGAATAATAGAAGTAATCGATGAAAATGGGATTCCTTTACCAGGTGTAAATGTATCACAAAATGGGAATGCAATCGACGCGTGTAATGCAGATGGAAAAGTGATAATAAACAAATCTATAGTAGGAGAAATAGAATTTTCTTTTTTGGGATATACTAGCTACGTTATCGACCTAAATACTATTAAAAAATTTCCATTTAAAATCCAACTCAAACCTGATAATCAGATTATCGAAGAAGTTTTAATCTACGGAAGAACAAATACTTCTGATAGAGATATATCGTATAAAGTCGAAGCTATCTCATCCAAAGAAATATCTGCATTGCAATCTCAAACAACGGCTGATGTATTGGCTAAAAACGGAGCAGTATACGTTCAGAAAACGCAGATGGGAGGAGGCAGCCCTGTAATAAGGGGATTTGAGGCGAATAAAATATTATTGGTAGTGGATGGTGTTAGAATGAATAATGCAATATATCGTGGTGGACATTTACAAAACGCAATTACGATCGATCCATTGGTACTTAATAGAATGGAACTGATTTATGGTCCTGGTTCTCTGTTGTATGGCAGTGACGCTTTGGGTGGAATCATTCATTTCCGCACAAAAAATCCATTGATTGATAATGATCTATTTTCTGGCGGTGCGAATATCCGATTTGCTTCTGCGAATTTTGAAAAATCTGGAAATGTAAATTTTAGTTTAACGAATCAAAAAAACCTAGCTAGTCTTACAAGTTTAAGTTTTTCTGATTTTGATGATTTACGAACGGGAAACAATAGAAATAGTGATTATCCAGAATGGGGCAAACGGACAGAGTATGTGCTGACTGAAAATGGTATTGATTCAGTAGTAGAAAATAAGGACGTAAATTTACAGAAAGGTACAGCATATAGTCAATTTGACTTGTTGCAAAAATTCATTTACTCTCCTAATAAAGATTTAGATATTGGGTTGAATATTCAGTACAGTAGAAGTTCTGATGTTCCTAGATATGATTTCCTTTCTGAATATAGAAATGGTTCGCTCCGATATGCAGAGTGGAATTATGGACCACAAAAGCGATTAATGATTTCGCCAAGGATGGAATATAATCAAAACAATATTCTATTTGATAAAATGATAATGACTTCTGCATTTCAGAAAATTGATGAAGATAGAATTATTAGAAACCTCAACAATACTAGTCGGGAATATCAAAAAGAAGACCTTGATATTTGGAGTGTAAATATTGATTTTGCAAAAAAACTAAACAATCATCAATCTATAGAATATGGTGCATCTTATGTGTACAATGATCTTAGTTCAACAGCATTTAGTGAAGATATAAATACTGAAGAAATATTTTCTGATATACTATCAAGATACCCAAGTGGAGGCAGTGATTTATCTCAATGGGGTGTATATGCTTTGCACAGATTAGAGATAATAAAAGACAAATTAAAGTGGAATGCTGGACTAAGGTTTTCTGGTCAGAATGTATCATTATCTTATAATCAAGATGACCCAATAATTTGGCCACAATATTACTATGATGGTATTAGTAATAAGACCAGCTCTTTGGTATGGATGACAGGATTTAATTATAAATATAATGGACTAGGAATAAAGCTGCTGGCAGGAAGTTCTTATCGCTCTCCGAATGTAGATGACCTTGCAAAAGTAAGAGTAAAGGCAGATGAGATCGCCGTCCCAAACCCAGATCTTACACCAGAAAAAAACATAAATGTCGAACTAAATACAGCCTATGAAAAAGGCATTTTTACCGGTGGTGTATCTGTTTTTCATAGTTGGGTAGATGATTTAATAATTAGAACAGATGGTGCTTTACCCGATGGAAGTACTGTTTTTATAAATGCGACGGATACACTTAACGTTACAGCTAATACAAATGTAAATAGTGGAAGAGTTTATGGTATTAGTTTTAATGGCAGTATCAAGTTAAAGAATGGGTTTTCTTTGATGTCGAATGTGAGTTATGTCAAAGGAATTTCTATTTCTCAAGAGGATGTATCTTCACCATTGGATCACATACCTCCGGTGTATGGAAAGGTGGCATTGAGTTATGAAAAGAATAAATGGAATTTTAGGATACTGAATTTATTTAATGGAGAAAAACCCGTTTCTCTTTATGGAGGCACAGCAGATAACCTAGAGAATGCAACTGTGGATGGTACGCCAGCTTGGTTTGTTATAAATACCTATATTGGTTATTCGCTAAGTGCGGATATTAGCTTTAGTATTGCCTTAGAGAATATTTTGGATACACATTATCGCCCATTTGCTTCTGGCGTAAGTGCTGCGGGACGTAATCTTATCGTTTCTATGAATTATAAATGGTGATTATAAGTGTTACAACAAAAGCCAAATTGTAATAAATTATTTTTCTACTCGAATGCAAATGTTATCAAAGCACAAAACGCTAGAGTAAGACTATCTGTAAAAGAATATTTAAAACCACTCTAAGTGTATAATAGGAATGTAAAATATTATTTAAATACACTACGACTAAAACTATTGGCATTGTGTCATAGGTATATTTATACGCCAAAGCATGACAACAAATTATTAGAACTACTAGCAAGTGTTTCTTATCCACTCAATTATTCCTTTGATCCATTTTATCACTCTCTTGGTTTTTGGAAATCTAGCGAGGCATATGGGAGGCAGCTTATGTTTAAAAATAAAATTGCTGTTGCAGAAAATGGATCAGTAGAAAGTCTTTTAACAACGGGTGTGTATGCGTTAATTATTTTCAATGATTATCTAGAGACAAAAGATGAAAATTATTTGAGTTTATTTAATATGCACATTGACTACCTAATAGCAAACGCTAATCAAAATACGTCTGGCATATATTGGTCTCACAATGAGAAAATTTCGAGATTTAATTTAGAAGGAGAGTGGCAAAGTGGAATTACACAAGCGATTATTTCTTCTTGTTTTCTTAGACATTACTATATAACCAAGAAAAGTAAATCTTTGCAGTATGCTAGTCTTGCCATAGATTTTGCATTGAATAAAAGTCAGTCTTTATATTCAGAACTACAAGAAGGAAAGTTCTGGATAGAAGAATATCCTTCCTCAAAAGGTAAGTCTGTTCTAAATGGATTTATCTTTTTTGTAATTGCTATTTCAGAATTAGGTTGCTTTACAAAAGAAGTTTTTCCTGTTGAATCTGCGTATAAGAGTCTCATTACTGAGTTGCCAAAATTTCAAAATAAATCTAATCTACGGTACGCCTTGTCCTTACCAGAATATAGCAATTTGTTTTATCAGCAGCTCCATTTATTTCAACTAAATCATTTGTACCAAATCACAAAAAGTGATGCTGTTATGAATCTTAGAGACTATTGGAAAGAAAAAATTGATATAAAATCGGTTAGTCATTTTTTAGGAAAATCCAATATTAATCAACAGTATTTTGATTCAAATTTTTGAAACATCTTAATAGTTTCTTCCTTTCCTATATTCATAATAATATCTATTATACTCAGTCCATTAATAAATTTATTGTCCGATTGATGATATGAATTTTTAGTAATAAAATTGTATGATTCTAAATAGCACAATTCAATTCCTTGATCTGAAAATGATATATCATTTTGATATGATTTTGCTCCAGTACCACTTAGGTAAATATTTCCATTAAGTAGTTTTACTATTGCTAAATTGCTAATGTGTGTGTTTTTTTTAAGTGAAGATGATTTTCGGAATACTGTTTCTAATTCTAAATATTTAGCGATATTTTTTACTAAAGAGATATTAAAATCTGAAAGCAAGTTATGTACTAATGCTTCTTGAAAGTAGATTTTTAACTTAGGGAAAAAGGCATTAAAATATTTTTTATTGTGGTATGTTGACTCTATTATTTTGAGATGAATATTTACTGTTTTTTGTACTTCATTAATTACGACTTCATTGATTTTTGGTTCGTCTTTTCCAGTGGTTAATGATAGCCAAAAAGTGTCTGTATAATTCTTAGTTGGTAGTTTCACACGTTTTGTAAAACTAGATTTACTAAATTGAACGACATCATGAAAGACAAAGGTATCTGCAAGGTAAATCTTCAAAAAATATCCAAACCACGGTAGATAATTGGGTTGGTGAATAGCTATGGATTTTAAATTATCCATCTGATTACTTCAAAAGCTTCTGATAACGGTTTGCCAATCTGCGTTCCTCTTACTTTAGCTAGCGATCTTATAAATTCGGGATTGGTGTATGCTTTTCCTTTTTGAGTTTCGTAACATTCTAGCGCTGCGATTTTTGAGTCCAGATGATGCTCTTCTATTGCTATAAAACAATCAGTTTCAAACGATAAATTATTCCATATAAGTTCGTATCCCAATATTGTTGAATACTTAAAGGCTCTGATTCCTTCTTGAGTAACTGTGATGTGATCTTGATGAATGTCTTTTGATGAAGGAAGGAAAACGATGTCTGGATTTATGTCTTTTTTTATTTTAACTAATGTTTCTAAAATTTCTTGTCTGACGTAATTGAGTTTTCTTACCTGGTGTTTAAACACAAATAAATTTTCTTCTTTTATCCCTAAAGCAGCAGTTGCTTTTTTTACTTCTAGTTCTAATCTGTTTTTGGGAAATCCCTCAGGCACAGAAGCTTCAGCAGTGGATAGTGCTACATAAAAGACTTCAGCTCCTTCTTCCAACATTTTGGCAATAGTAGCACCGCAGCCCAACTCTCCATCATCGGTATGTGGTGCTAATATGATTACCTTTTTATTTTTAAAATTCATTCTTTTTCTTTAGATAGATATTTAACGATAATATCAACAATCTGTTTTGACGCGGTGCCATTTCCTAAACTATTAAGATGATTAATGTTATTGGATAATTTTTTGGTAGCATCTAAAATTTTTGATTGATCTGGTCCACAGACTTGACACCATCCTTCCTTTACTGCTTCTATCCATTCTGTCTGCTTGTCGATGATGATACAAGGTGTTTTGTGGAAATATGATTCTTTAATTATTCCACCTGAATCAGTCAGGCAGTAAGCTGCATTTTTAATCAATGCTTGTGTATCGAAAAAACCAATTGGTTCGATAATATTCCAATGTTCTGCATTTACTAAGTCATTCAATTGATATTTATTGATGGCTTTTTTTGTCCGAGGATGAATAGGAAATACAATTTTCTTATTGAGTTTATTAGCTGCATTAAGAATTTCTTTAAGTGGTTTAGGTCCATTGGTGTTGGCTTCCCTATGACAGGTCATAAATATGAATTCATTTTTTTTGAGGTTAAGTTCTGTTAGTATTTTTTCTGCTGATAATATTTTATTTTCATTTTGTTGAATCAGATCTAGACCTACATCACCTACGTTGTATACATTTTTTATTTTGCCTTCTATCTTTAAATTTTTGACACCTGTTTTCGTGGGAGAAAATAAGAGATCTGCGACAGAGTCAGTCAATAATTTATTTATCTCTTCTGGAATATTTTTATCATATTCTCTTAATCCTGATTCGATATGTGCAATAGGAATATTGCTTTTGGCTGCGGCAATGGCTCCAGCAGCAGTTGAGTTAGTGTCTCCA
The DNA here is from genome assembly GCA_020630525.1 of Saprospiraceae bacterium. Lineage (GTDB taxonomy): Bacteria > Bacteroidota > Bacteroidia > Chitinophagales > Saprospiraceae > JAHDBF01. Next base: position 17,672 of record JAHDBF010000023.1, on the reverse strand, counting down.
AAAACGAGAACCATATCAGGTTGTAATTTATTAAATATCGGTTCTAATCCAGATAGTATTTTTGCAAATTGTATTAGTGGTGTCTCTGAACCAACATTAAGGTTATAATGCGGAGGATTTATGCCTAACTCTTTGATGAAGTGACTTGAAAGCATATCGTCATAATGTTGTCCAGTGTGCACTATTGTCTCTTTGATTTGTGCAGTTTTTAGTGCTTTACTTACTGGAGCAAGTTTTATAAAGTGAGGGCGATTTCCGATAATGCTTATTACGTTAATCATAAGATTTATAATGCGTTAATTATTTTATTTGCAGATTCTTTCCAAGAAAACAAATTTGTTAGTTGATCTACATTTGAGAGAGATTCTTTATTCTCCAGCCATTTGTCATAAATATCCTGAACCCAATTTGAACTATCTTTTTCATTGGTTGAGTATAAACACATACCTGCGTCCGTTTTATTTAGTATGTCTTCTAATTCAGAATCTCTTTCTCCGAGAACAATTGCAGCAATAGGCTTTCTCGAACCTAAATATTCGAATAGTTTTCCAGTTAATATGCCAGTATAGTTTTTTAGTGCCCCAGTAAGAAGTACGTTTATTTGAGAACTAGATTGTAGGTTTAAAGCATCTTGATGGCTAATCATTCCGAGATTTTTATATACATGCTCTAGATTGTGTTTTTTTATATACGATAAAAATGTTTGTTCGTCTTTTCCAGCATAATTTATTTGAATTTTATTTTTATCAAATTTGCTATTAGCTAATTTTTCTGAGATTATTTTGAATAGAAAACTAGGATTTCTAAATTCACCAAACATCGAACCTGTATAACTGATGTTAAACTTATTGTTGTCTGATGATTTTATTGGACGTATTTTTACTCCGTTATAAATTGTTTTTATTGGTTTTTGGTATTTTCCTAATTGCGTTGCTAAACCATTGGAAACAGTTGTTATCATTGAAGCATCTTTTATTATTCGCTTTGTAGTTTTGATCTGAAAAGATTTTAAGAAGACATTATTATACATAGGGTCGACATGTAAATCTCTAAAATCAACAATCAATTTAGTTCTTGGATATAGCGCTTTAAGTTTTGAACCAATTATTAGATCTGCATAAGGCCTAAAAGAGCAATAAATTATGGCTTCAGGATTTTTGTTTAAAAATTCAATTCCTTTATTAACGCCTTCGTTTATATATTTTGATCCACCTTCTCCAATCCATGTATTAAAAGGATAACTATTTATAAGTTTGACGGCAAACTTTGCGATGCTTGATGATTTTGACTTTTCAGTATAATGGATGTTTTTTTTCGTCGATAACTTTGTTCTATAATCATTAGTAGCTAATTCTTTTATAATTGATTCATCAATGGTGATGAGATTAGATTTTGGTAGCGTATTTCTATTTGACGTAGTTAAAACAAGCTTATTTTCAACATGATTTTGTAATGCATGAGTAATATGATAATTTCTAATAACACCTATAGAATGAATCGGTGGATAATAGTAATGAATGGATAGCAATGCCTGATGACTAGACATTAATTTCTTTTTTTATTATATCAAAAATTTCTTGGGCAATTAACTTGTCGTCAAAAATTGTTTCACAGAATCGTCTTCCTTGTTGGCCCATTTTTTTTCTCTCTTCATATGACAACTGTGCCATTGTATCGAAACTTTTGGCCAATGCAAAATGATCTTTAGCTTGTACAATAAATCCATTTTTATTTTCAATTATAGTTTCCCTACAGCCTGGTACGTCTGTTGTAATAATTGGCTTTGCCATGGACATGCCCTCTAACAATGTTCTTGGCATACCTTCTCTATAGGAAGGTAAAACTATGCAATCTGAAGTACCTATTAAGGGTCTAATATCTTTGACAAAACCTTTATAATCTATGATGCCTTCATCAACCCATTTAGCTAAAGTTTCTTTATCTATAGTTGCAGGATTACTTTCATCAAATTCTCCAATAACTATGAATTTTGCATGTTTGTTTTTCTGTTTTACAATTTTTGCTGCTTCTATAAATTCATTTATGCCTTTATCATATAGGAGCCTACCAATAAATGTGAATGTAATGTCATTTTTTATTTGACCATTCGGCAATACATTGTAATAGTCGGTGTTAACTCCACATCCTTTTACGGCATGTGCATTTTCTTTAGTGACTATATTCTCTTTAATAAAAAGCGCTTTGTCGTCTTTATTTTCAAAAATAAATTTACAATGTGTTTTTCCCGATAGCTTATATAGAAACCTAACAATTTTATTTAGAAAACCAGAATGTATAAACGTATATCCTAGACCAGTTACTACAGCTATTGATTTTGATCCTGTATATTTGCAGGCAAACCCACCGTATATATTTGGCTTGTTGGTAAAGTGTAAAACTAGGTCAGGTTTTAACCATTTGTATTTTCTTATCAATTCAATGGTTAATAGTAAATCTCTAAATGGATTGGTACTGTCACGCTTAAGTGTACGCAATGCGATATGTTGTACTTGAGGATATTTTTCTTTATACTCAAGGTACTCATCAATAGGAGCGAGTACTTTAACTTCGATATTATTTTCCAACAGTTTGTTGACAATATTTAATCTAAAGTTATAGATGTTCCAAGTAGAATTAGCAACTAATATGACTCTGCTTTTTTTTGTCATTTATAGATATCGCTCGTCTTTTATTTCTTTTCTTACCTTTTTTATTTCTTGTTCTTTACTTTTAGGATATATAAGTAAAGCGTCTTTTTCATCAATAACCATATAGTCATCTAGTCCATCAATTACGATTAATTTATCCTTATATGATTTTACTATAGTGTTGCTGACGTTTTGTAATATACTACTATCCGTTAGTGCTACATTTCCAGAATTGTCTTTATCCAAATATGCATGTAGCGAAGACCATGTTCCGAGGTCGGACCAACCGATCTCAGAAGGAATGGTATACACATTTTCTGCTCTTTCTAGTATCGCATAATCTATACTTATACTTTCTGTATCGGGGTATACGGTATCAATATACGTTTGTTCTTCAGTAGTATTTAGTTTTGATAAATCTTGACTTAGTATGGATATAATCTGTGCTGCATTCTTTTTAAAAGATGCAATAATTTCTTTTGCTGTCCAAACAAATATTCCAGCATTCCAGAGATAATTTTCTGCATCTAAGTATGATTGTGCTGTCGTCAAGTCAGGCTTTTCTTTAAACTGATTTACTTTATATACTGAGTTATAAACCTCTTCTGCTAATTCAATATATCCGTAACCAGTATCAGGTCTTGAAGGAGTAATTCCTAAGGTAACTAAAGCATTTTTTTCTGTAGCATAGTTTACTGCCAAGCTAATATTGTTTATAAATGCCTCTTCTTTTAATATAACGTGATCGGAAGGTACGACAACTAAACATGCATCTTTGTTTTTTTCATATACCTTGAGTGCTAACAATGCATTACAAGGTGCGGTGTTGTTTCTACTAGGCTCTGCAATTATGTTTCCTTCAGGGATGTTTGGCAAGTGTTCTTTTACCAATCCTACGTATGACTTGTTGGTTAATACCAAAATATTTTCAGCAGGGATATGTTTTGAAAAACGCTCGGCAGTAAGTTGTATTAGAGATTTTCCTACACCTAAAATATCTAAGAATTGTTTAGGTAGACTTTCTCTACTAGAAGGCCAAAATCTTGAGCCTACTCCTCCTGCCATTATTGCTACATATGTATTTTTAAGCATAGTTGTTTTTTGATTTTATAAATTTTGCTAATTTGTCGTAAGCAATGATTAATTCGTTATTTAGTTTTGAAGAAATTTCAATTGCATGATTTTTCTTTTCTTTTATTTCAGAATCTGTTAAGTTTTGTAGGAAATTATTTATTTGATTTTTTAGATTATTCTCTAGATCTATAAACCATCCTGCTTTATTCAACATATTCCAATTGTCACAATCTTTAGACCCACTGTATAAGAATGTACTTCCTGAACATACAGCGCTTACTGCTTTGGATGGTACGCATACATGATTCCAATTGGGTGTTAAGCTTACCAAATGGATATCTATAAAAGGTAGGTCTTTTTTATAGACAAAATCAACTATTGTAACCACTTTGTGATTTGAAACTTTATCTAGCAATTGTCGTGACTTTGTCCCATACACTGAAAGAATAAATTTATGTTTTTCTGGATCAAGTTGTTTTATTATTTCTTCGACAAATTCTGCAGAATGTGCTTCTCCCAAGTTGCCGCAATATCCAAAGTAAATTTTGGACTCATTATCAAACCATCTGGGTTTTTCTATTTTCTTTTTAATTGAAGTGATTCCACATGGAATGATGAATGAATGTTTAAGAATAGTAGGTTCATACTTTTTATTGATAAACTCTTGCTGCTTTTCACCGAGTGAGATATTGGCAATGGGTTTGTTTTTTCGTAGCGTCTTGTTTATATATTTGTAGAATACATTGGTTTTTTTGGATAGATTAGAAGCTGCAA
>JAHDBF010000023.1:0-13076 GCA_020630525.1 Saprospiraceae bacterium | reverse complement strand
TTGTTTATATATTTGTAGAATACATTGGTTTTTTTGGATAGATTAGAAGCTGCAAATGCTTCAGGAAATAAATCCATGTTCCAGGCAATCCAATGTTGATTTTGTTTAAAAATTTTAGCAGACCAAAAATTTAAAAATGGAGGATCTGTCATTACAATATTAAAATCAGATTCTAATGATTTGGCTTTTCGGATAAGTCTATAACTTTCAATGAAGCTTCCTATTAATCGTAAAATCTTATGTTTCCCATTATAGATTGAGTTTACCTTGGATATTTTTCCGTGAGCGATTTTAGTATTATTTCCACCAGGATATTTGCCATCCACATGTACAATATTTACCTCAATATTGTGATATTGTATTAGGTGTTTTGCTAAATGATTTGCTGATTCACCAGTTATCCCATTACCAGGAGGATAGTTTCTATTTATAATAGTTATGCTATCCTTTCTTTCCATGATTGATAAATCTCTGTGAATATATCTTCTAGTGATTTAGTGATGTTCCAGTTTGGATAATGAGCTTTCATTTTTCTTAGATCTGAGTAATAGCAGATGTGATCTCCGATTCTATTTTTATCATCATATTGGTACTTCATTTTAATCCCAGATATATTTGATATTAAATCAAAAGCTTCTAAAATAGAACAAGTGTTTTCTTTTCCCCCGCCAAGATTATATACTTCAGCTATTCGCGGAGCGTCAATAAATGCTTCAACAAATTTTGCTACATCATAAGAGTGAATATTGTCCCTCACTTGTTTTCCCTTATAACCAAAAATGGTATATTCTTTTTTATCTAGATTACATTTAATGAGATAGCTCAAGAATCCATGCAACTCGACACCACTATGATTGGGACCAGTCAAACATCCACCTCTGAGACAGCATGTAGGCATATTAAAATATCTTCCATACTCTTGGACGCTTATGTCTGCAGCAACTTTGGATGCACCAAAAAGAGAATGTTTGCTTTGATCTATAGAAAAAGTCTCTGCTATGCCATGCAAATATTTCGGATCGGCGTAGTCATATCTCGTTTCTTTTTCTACTAAATCAATGTGGTTAGGTGCGTCTCCATATACTTTATTGGTTGACATATGTACGAATGGAATATCAGTAGAATATTGTCTTGTCGCTTCCAATAGATTAAATGTCCCAACAGCATTTGTATCAAAATCCTCAAATGGAATTTCTGCAGCTTTATCATGAGATGGCTGAGCTGCGGTATGGACAATGGCATCAGGTTTTAGTTCTGCTATTTTATTTATTACTGCTGATCGATCGCGTATATCCAGTTCGTGATGTGTAAAGTTGTTTAATCCTTTTTCTAATCTTTTTTGGTTCCATCTTGTATCTCCACGTTCTCCAAAAAAGATGGATCGTTGATTATTGTCTATGCCATGCACGTCCCAACCTAACTTATCAAAATGGACACATACTTCTGACCCTATAAGTCCAGATGATCCAGTTACTAATATTTTTTTCATGTAAGCTTATATCTACTTATTGCAAAAATAACTAATATATAAGAATCTAAAAATGAATATCAATTATACCCATAATGATTGTTGTATTATATATCCTTGATCTGTTGATAAAACTTTTTATGGTTATTGATAGATGCTTGTGTTGAAAACAATTTTTCTGCTGTAATGCGTCCATTTTTAGCATATTTATCTGCTAATTCTGGATTTTTTAGGAGATTAATGACAGCATCTGCCAATTTTGTAGGTGAGTTTGTGGGTACGACAGCGCCACATTCATTATTATTAAATATTTTTTTAACATCTCCGACATCTGTTGAAACCACAGGAATACCACTTGCTAATGCTTCCCAAACAGCGATTGGGCTGGCTTCAAAATCTGAAGAGCATACATATAAATCAGCAGAGTGTAATAAATCTAGCACATCGGATCGGTAACCTAAAAATGATATATTGTTGAGCTGATGCTTTTCTATTAATTTTTCTAATTTTTGGTAATATGATTGTTGACTTTGGAATATGGTTCCTACGATATATAATGATACTTCTTGTCCACTTTGTGCAATGATATTGATCGCATTTATTAGTGTTTCAAAACCTTTGTTGTTATTTACATAGCCTATAGAAATCAGTTTAGGGTTTTTTGATTTGAGCAGTTCTTTTTTTGATCCGGGACAAAATTTATTTACATCAACAGGTGCTTGTATAATTTTACTTGGTAGTTTTTTAATTTTTGGATTTATAGCTTGGTAGTATTCTTTTGTTTTAGAAGAAGCATAAATAAATCCATCAGCCCAGTGGCCCAACATTTTAAAAAGTAATCTGATCGGCTTGGATTGATAAGTGTCATTCATATGCCAGATTGATCTAGAATGCGATAGTTTTGAAGCTATTATGCCTTTGATTTGCCATGCGCCGTTGCAATGAACTATATCAATGTTTTGCTTTTTAATAATCTGCTTAATATTGAATACCTCAAAGAAAAAACCGAAAATATACTTAAGTAAAGTCTTTTTTTCTTTGGTCAATCTGTGTAAAGGAATTTGTAAAAAGTTGACATTGTCTTTAGTCAAAAGTTCAGCAAACTCGTCAGCATTTTTTTTTGGAAAGAGAACTAATGTGTCAATGTTTTCATTCTGTAGGCCTTTTGCAATTTGTCGAATTCTTTTTAGCGGTCCGCCTCCTCTTCCTTCTTCTGTAATATTTAGCACTTTTATTGACATCAAGACAAAGATGCAAAATCATTTATAGAAGTCGGATTATTCGTTTGATCTTAATCCAATTTTAATTCACCATAATATTTTGTATCAATATCTTTAATCCATTTGGTCATCTGGGTGATCTGACCGACATGATAGCTACAATGTTCTATCACATGGATTGCAATAGAGATCCCATTTTCTTGGAAACATTGTACCGAGTATTGATTGGTGAGTTCTTTTGTTGTTGTGTGGTCAAAGCATTCTACTGCGTCATTAATGGCTTTAGTAATTATTTTTTTCAACGCTTCTTTTGAATGTGATTTATGGGTAGAAAACTCAAAATTTCTTTCCCTAATATCTTTTTCCTTTGCAAAAGTAGTTTGTGTGTATTGTCTAATATTACCAGCAAGATGTAAAACTAAATTTGCGATACTGTTTACATTCTTATTGGGAGAAAACCATAGTTCGTCTTCAGAAACGAGGTCTATGCATTTAAGTATTCTAGTTAAAGACTCTTCTTTTAATCTACGGGAGAATTCTGCTTTTAATAGATCAATCATATTTTTAGCTTCATTGCAATGAGTCCCAAAGATAATGCAACAGACTTTTCTTCTTGGATTTTTATTGCTGCAGCTTCAATCGTAGCTCCAGTTGTAATGACATCATCGACAAGTAATATTTTTTTATTGATGAGTAATTTTTTGTTTTTTATCTTGAATGAATTAAGTACGTTTTCTAATCTTTCAGATCTTCCTTTGGTGGTTTGTGATTCGGATTTTTGTGTCTTTATTAATATATCAGAAGCAACTGGTTTGCCTAAAACTTCCGCAATGCCTTCTGCAAATTTTTGACTTTGATTGTAACCTCTTTTTTGTTGTTTGCTTTCATGTAATGGTATTGGGATGATAAGATCTGGTATTGGAAAATTTTCTACTAAGGAAAGTTTGTGTGCGTATTGTCTACCAAGAATTTTTCCTACCAAAGGTTTGCGTCTATACTTTAGTGCATACAGTACTTCTTGTACAAGCCCTTCTGATTGAAATTGAAATAAAGCTGCTGCTCTATCGAATGGAAATCTTCCTCTAACCCTAAGTTCCAATTCGTTGTCTTTAATTTTAAACTGATCTGTGTATGGCATTTGAATTTTGCACTTTAGACAGAGTATGTCCTTTTTTATCGGAGGTTTATTGTAGCAACCGATGCAAAGATTGGGGAAAATAATGCTAAGTAAATCGTTGATAACAGTTTGGCTAAGCTTTTTCAAAATATGATTTTCCTTAGAGTGCTAATTTATGTTTTGAGGTAACCTGTAATGTAAAAATTTTTTCGAAAAAAAAGCCCACTGCTGAGAGCAGTGGGCTACATCAAAACAAAACGAAAAACCAACTTTTATCTATAAACTATTGAAACATAGTTATTGTTACAATCCTTGTCTTAATTTTACATTAATTGTCTTCTCAACTCCATCTCTATTTACCTTTAATCTTACCGTATCTCCGACCTTTGAAAACTTCATTCCTGCTTTTATATCTTCGATATCTCTTACCGTAATATCGTTGACTTCTGTTACAACATCCCCAGGTATAACGCCTGAGTACTGTGCTCCGCTGCCATCAATTACATTTACTACTAAAAATCCTTGATCTACGCTTAGGTTTTCTTCTTCTACAATTTCTTTGTTAACATCAAAACCTTCGATTCCTAAATTTGCTCTTTGGATATCTCCATTTACTTTTATATCCTCTATAATCCTTAATACTAGATTTACAGGAATTGCAAAAGAGTACCCAGCGTATACACCTGTGGGTGTTGCTATTGCTGTATTTATTCCTACTAAGTCTCCTTGTGCATTCACTAAAGCTCCACCACTGTTTCCAGGATTTACGGCAGCGTCAGTTTGTATAAATTCTTCGATGGTACGTTTACCTTCAATAATGTCCAATTCTCTTCCTTTGGCACTAACAATTCCAGCGGTCACTGTGGATGTTAAATAACTAAAAGGATTACCAACAGCCAGTACCCATTCTCCGATCTGAAGATTATCAGAGTCTCCTAAAGGAATGGTGGGTAAATTTTCTGCTTCTATTTTCAATAATGCCAAATCACTACTTGGGTCTGTTCCTACTTTTATGGCTTTAAACTCTCTCTTGTCCGTAAGCACTACTCTAATATCATCTGCAAAACCAACTACATGATTATTCGTGATGATGTATCCATCTTCTGAATATATAACACCAGAACCCGTTCCTTGTTTAGGACCAAATAAATTATTCATTCCACCACCGAAAAAATCTTCTAAATCAAAACCAAAAAATCCATTTCCTCTTTGATTTTTATTTCCTTGGAATCGTTGGTTGGCAAGTTGCTCGCTTTCTTTTGCATAAATATGCACAACAGAAGGAGTGGCAATTTTTGAAGCATCGACAAAATCAAAAGGTAATGTATTGCTGCTACTTACCAAACTAGATTTGTTATTGTTTTCGGCATTCATAACAATCCTTTTTTCTACATTATCAAGTTTCCATGAGAATGCACCAAAGGCAATTGTTCCTCCAATTAATCCTGCCAATAATATTTGAAAAAAGTACTTCATCTGTCTATAATATTAATACGATTTGCATTTAAAACGCTGCTCTTCTTGCATAGTTATTTCGTTAATTTTGTTTAACAATATATTAACGCGCATTTTTTAATTTTCCTTAATATCATCAATTGCATCGTTTAGATCCTTGGTGGCTTTATTGATTTTATCAACATTGCTTTCTTTTTTCTTAGATGCTTTTTTTTCAACTTCTGGCTTTTCTTTACTCTTTGTTTTTTTCTCAGAAAAAGTAAACCCTTTTGCATCAGTGCCGATATAGATTGTGTCCCCAGGGCCAAAATTACCAGAAAGTACGCCTTTCGATAATTCATTAACCAATTCGTTTTGGATAACCCTTTTTAGTGGTCTTGCGCCAAACTGTGGATCGTAACCAAGATCTGCTAATAGATTCAATGCTGACTCATCCAGTTCCATACTGATTTCTTGTTTTGCTAAACTCTTTGTGAGTTTGCGCAACAGCAGTTTAGCAATGGATTTTATCTCCTCTTTTGATAGAGGTAGAAACATAATCTGCTCATCGATTCTGTTTAGAAACTCTGGTCTCAATCTATCTTTCAGTAGATCAAAAACTTCGAGTTTTGTAGTTTCAATAATATCTGCTTTATGCTTTTCTCCTAAAACATCTAAATCTTCAAAATTTTCCAAAATGGTTTCTGCGCCCATATTGGAAGTCATAATGATTATCGTGTTTTTAAAGTTTGCTTCTCTACCCTTATTATCTGTCAATCTTCCATCATCCAATACTTGTAAAAGAATATTGAATGTATCCGGGTGCGCCTTTTCTATTTCATCAAGCAATACAATAGAGTAAGGTCTTCTTCTAACCGCTTCTGTTAATTGACCACCTTCATCATATCCAACGTATCCGGGAGGTGCGCCCACCAATCTACTGACTGAATGTTTCTCTTGGTATTCGCTCATGTCAATTCTAGTAATCGCTTTTTGATCATCAAAAAGTACTTCTGCCAGTTGCTTAGCCAATTCAGTTTTTCCTACACCTGTTGGTCCTAAGAAAATAAAAGAACCGATTGGTCTTTTCGGATCTCCGAGTCCAGCTCTGCTTCTTCTTATTGCATCAGAAACGGCACGTACAGCATCATGTTGTCCGATCAATCCTTGACCGATTTCTTTTTCTAGATTTAGTAATCTTTCCTTGTCACTTTTCATCATTTTAGCAACAGGAATTCCTGTCCACCTTGCGATTACTTCTGCGATGTCATTACCAGTCACTTCTTCGTTAGTAAATCTTCCTTCATCTGGGAGTTTATCTAGTTTTGCTTCTGCTTCTTTTAATTGAGCGTCTAATTCTTTTAGGTCTCCATATCTAAGTTTTGCAACTTTTTCAAAGTCACTGTCTCTTTCTGCTACTTCTGCTTCGTGTTCTACTTCTTCTATTTGTTTTTTAATGGCTTGCATGTTGTCAACGATTTCTTTTTCGCTTTTCCATGCCGCCATTACAGAATCGAGTTTTTCTTTTGCATTTGCTATTTGCTCAGTAATAGACTTTAGTTTTTTCTGATTTTCTTCTCTTTTTATGGCTTCTTTTTCTATTTCTAGTTGGCGAACTTTCCTGTCTAGCTCGTCAATTTCTTCAGGAACAGAATCCAATTCTAATCTTAATTTTGCAGCCGCTTCATCAATTAAGTCGATGGCTTTGTCTGGTAGTTTTCTTTCAGTAATATATCGGTGTGAAAGTTCAGCAGCTGCAACCAATGCGTCATCGAGAATATCAATCTTGTGATACACTTCATATTTATCTTGAATTCCTCTAAGAATAGAAATCGTATCCTCGACACTTGGCTCGTCTATATAAACTGTTTGGAATCTTCTTACTAGTGCTTTGTCTTTTTCAAAATATTTTTGATATTCATCCAATGTGGTTGCACCAATTGTTCTGATTTCTCCTCTTGCCAGTGCGGGCTTAAGTATATTCGCCGCATCCATTGCTCCGTTACCACCACCAGCACCAATAAGGGTATGTATTTCGTCTATAAAAAGGATTACTTCTCCATTAGAATTATTGACTTCTTTGATAACACCCTTTAACCTTTCTTCGAATTCTCCTTTGAATTTTGCTCCAGCGATAAGAGACGCCATATCTAGTACAAAGATTTGTTTTGATGCAAGGTTTTCTGGAACATCTTGTTTTACAATTCTCCATGCGATACCTTCTACTATTGCCGTTTTACCGACACCAGCTTCACCGACAATTATAGGATTGTTCTTTTTTCTTCTGGATAAGATATGCAATATTCTTCTGATTTCTTCATCTCTACCGATGATTGGGTCAAGTTTCCCAGATTCTGCTCTTTCATTCAGATTTATGGCAAATTTCTTAAGCGCGTTGTATTGACTATCTGCATGTTGACTTTCTACTTTACTACCTTTACGTAACTCCTCTATGGCAGCATTTAGATTTTTTTCTGTTGCGCCAAGGTCTTTTAGGATTGAAGCAGTTTTGTCTTTTCCTTTAAGAATACCTAACAAGATTAACTCTAGTGAGATGTATTCATCACCATATTCTTTCATGAGTTTTTTGGCTTTCGCCAATGCCTGATTAGAATCATTGGTTAGATATTGTTTTTCTCCACCGACTACTTTGGGCATTCTATCTATTTCTGCATCTAATTTTTTTATTAGTGTAGATAAATCAATGTCGATTTTACCAAATAGAAAGCTACTTACTTTTTCATCAGTTTCTATTATGCCTTTTAGTAAGTGACTGGTATCCACTTGTTGTTGATCTAATGCACCAGCGATCTGTTGGGCCTTTAGAATTACCTCTTGAGATTTTATTGTAAAATTATCGTATGTCATTGTATCAAGTTTATTTGTACTCTTTTTAGATCAAATTTGAATCCATTGTTGAAATTAGGATATAGATGAGACATTCAGTCATAATCAACTGAATATTAACGTCAAATTGTCATTTTTTATGAAGATTTTGAGCGAACCAATTCTAGCAGCAAAGATTTATTTGCATAAATAATTCCTGATGAAAATAGTAGAAAAATCAATGTTTTAAGGATTAGCTTATTGATTAAACTCATACCTAAAACATTCACGAAGTGTATAAATATTATTAAAACTATGATGGATAAAATTATTGATATGACATGTCTAATGTTGTAATTGATTTTATAATTAACTTGACCTGTATAATATGCGATTATAACCATCACAGTGTAACAAACCAGTGCTGCAATTGCAGAAGCTACGTATCCCAAAATTGGCAATAATGCGATACTGATAATTAATGTAGCTATTGTACCAATAATAGAAATAACGCTACCATAATGTGTTTTGTCATTAAGCTTATACCAAATTGAAACATTGTAATAAATGCCTAACATCATATAAGCCAATAAGAGATACGGGACTATATAGATCGCAACTCTATAGTTTTGGCCAATAAGAAACTGTAACACGTCTAGATAACATAAAATACCTGCTATCATAATAGATGCAGTGATAACATACATTGATAAAATCTGTCCATAGATGTGCGGGTCTTTGGTCTTGGAAGCATTATTAAAAAAGAATGGTTCTGCAGCATAATTAAATCCTGTATTAAACATACTTAATATAACGGCAAGACGCATTGCCCCTTGGTATATTCCAGATTCTGCTAGATTTTCTTCATAAGACCCACTGAGAAAAAAGTGTTGCAATGGACCTGAAAAAAATTGGTTTACCGAATTGGCCAATCCTACTATAATTAATGGAGCAGAGTAGAGAATCATTTTTTTCCAAAGTTTTATATCAACGCTAAAGTTGATATTTTTAAGCTCGGACAATAAGCCAATAAAAAGTAAAATACTGGCAACCATATTCGCAATAAAAGCATATTCTACTTCTAGGCTTTGAGATGGAAAAAATGATTGTAACCAATTGTTTCCAGGATCATAAAATTCGAAGAAATAGAAAAGTAAACTTATGGTAACTAGGATGTTCCCAACTTTAAAAAGCATAAACTTAATTGCTTTCCCTTCTAATCTCATTTTAGCAAAAGGAATTAGCGTCAATACATCTAATCCTAAGATAATAGCAAACCATTGAAAGTAATGTGGGTAGTCAGCTAGTTTTAAACTTGTTGCAATTTCATTTTTGAATAAAACAATGGCTGCAACGAATAATAATGTAGTAAAAACCAAAGGAACAAATGCAGTGCCTGCCGCTTTGAATAATTGATTTTCTTTGCTCCCAAACCTAAAAAAAGCAGTGTCAATTCTATAGGATAAAATTACAATTATGACCGTAGAGTATGCATACATATTGGCAAAGAGTCCATACTCATAAGAGTCTTCCAGTCTATATGTAAGGTAAAAACTTACCACTAGAAAATTTATGATTCTTGGTAAGATGTTACCTAGGCCATAAATGATCGTTTGTCCAGCAAATTTCCTCAGTAGGGACATTAATAATAATTTAGTGATTTAGTTTGCTGTGACAAAACAACGGAATTTATTAAGTATTATCTAGCATTGCTTAATTATTAGCCGATTGAATTTTTTAATAGCTTAATATATTTACTTTTTGTATCTATTCATAAATCGGTACAATGAATAAATTTTTATATTTATCAACTTAAAAAAAACTCCCATGATAAATACTGAATTACTCAGTCGTATATGTAAGTGTCCAGGTGCACCAGGATTTGAACAACCGATAAGAAGTCTTATTATAAAAGAATTGGATGGATTGGTTGATGAAATCTCTATGGATGCTATGGGAAATGTGATTGCTACAAAAAAAGGAAAATCAGATAAAAGCGTAATGATCGCTGCTCACATGGATGAAATCGCTTTTATTGTGACACATATTGATGATGAAGGATTTGTACGGTTTCATACATTAGGGGGATTCGATCCGAAAACGCTTACTGCACAACGTGTATTAATCCATGCTAAAGATGGCGATGTGCTTGGGGTTATGGGCACAAAACCCATCCACGTTTTGACACCAGAAGAAAGGGCAAAACCACCAAAAAATACAGAGTATTTTATAGATACAGGAATGCCTGTTGAGCAGGTAAAAAAATTGATTGGCATAGGAGATCCGATCACTAGGGAAAGAGAATTGGTAGAAATGGGAGATTGTGTGAATGCAAAATCTCTTGATAATCGAGTGTCAGTTTTTATACTGATTGAAACATTGAAAGCATTAAAAGGAAAAGAAGTTCCTTATGATATCCATGGCGTATTCACGGTTCAAGAAGAAGTGGGTCTCAGAGGTGCAACAGCAGCGGCATCGGGAGTAAATCCAGATTTTGCGATTAATCTCGATGTTACTTTGGCTTATGATCTGCCGAATGCAGCACCGCATGAGCGTATTACTGATTTAGGAAAAGGAACAGCAATTAAGGTATTAGATGGTATGACTATCTGTGATTTTAGAATGGTAAATTTTATGAAGGAAGTTGCCAATAAAGCAGATATCTTATATCAACTAGAAATCCTTACTGCAGGTGGTACAGATACTGCTGGGATGCAAAGACATAGCAATGGCGGCTGCATAGCTGGAGGAATTTCTATTCCAACTAGGTATTTGCATCAAGTAATTGAGATGGCACACAAGAAAGACATTTTAGCGTCTATCAACTTACTAGAAGCTTGTATTCTAAATATAGGTGAATACGATTGGAGTTTTAGATAGATTATTTTTCTTCAATGCTCACTGGAACCATAGGTTCAACCTCTGGCCAAGTTAATTCATCAGAATAATTTGGGATAAATTGGCCAATACTTTTGGCATCAAAACGATCTAAACTTACAAAGGACCAATTTTCTCCTTTTGTGCTAGAAGAAGCCAATAAAAAAGAAGTGGAATCATATTGTTTTCCGCCCAGTTCAACACGATAAATCTGAGGTATAAAACATAGTAATTCGTTGTTGTTGTCAATGACATTGCCTGGCAATCCTGGTTTTCCATTGATAAACTTAATCCCAAAACCTTCTAGTGTTTTTTTATCCTCACTTAAGTCTTTGCTTACTAATTCAGTGCCTCCTCCTAAGGAAATGATATTTGGATGATTCATGTCAGCCATTAGATCAAAATCATTATTGATATAATGATTAATATATTCTTGGGTTTTTGAAACCAATATTGTGGTATCAATCTGCGCATAACCTGATGCTGAAAGCAATTGGAAAAAAACTAAAGTAATAAGTTTATTCATGTGGATTTTAATTTCGATGCAAATGTAAAGCCTACTATAAGCGTGATGCAAGTAATTAATGATTATTTAACTAAACCTAAAGCATAATAAACAAAGGCATTGACTATAAAAAATCAATGCCTTCGGTATAAATATCTTTAAGCACCTTTACTATAAGCCTAATTTAGCTTTTACAAGGTCACTTACATCAGTAGATTCGTCAGCATAAAGTACAAATCCAGTACTTGCGTCAAAGATATAAGTGTAGCTGTTTTCTGAAGCAACTTCATCAATAGCAGCTTGTATCTTATCTCTTATTGGTTTTAAAAGAGACTCACTTTTTTCCATGATTTTCTGCTGGCTATTTTGTTCAAAAGCCATTAGTTTGCTTTCTTCTTCCTTAAGTTTTGCCGCTTCTGCTTCTAATTGCTTTGGTGATATTTCACCTTGCGCTTGCTTTTTTTCTAATTCTTGGTAGTTGGTTTGCAACTTAGCCAACATGTCTTGTCCTTGCTTAGCCAATTGTTGTTGGAAAGTTTCAAGATTAGCCTCTGCTTCCTTTACTTCAGGAATTCCTTGGATTAAAGCTTGAGAGTTGAGGTAGCCAAATTTTTGAGCACTTAGGCCCGTACTTACGATTGCAAAAAGTGCAATTGAAAATATTTTAATTGCGTTTTTCATATTAATAGTTATATCAGTTTTAAAAATAGGATACAAAAATAAATTTTTATCTGATTCCAAGCTCACGTTTGATTTCATCAGTTTTATTATACTCGCCACTAGTGTATAAAATCCCAGCGGTACTGCTTCTGTCAAGAACCAAATCATAACCTTTTTCGGTAGCATATTCTTCTATAGCAGAGAATACTTGATCTTGGATAGGACTCACCAATTCTTGTCTTTTTCTAAAAAGTTCTCCTTCTGGACCAAACTTCATTTTTTGTAATTCTCTTACTTGCTTTTCTTTCTCTACGATTTCGTCTTCTCTTTGGCGTCTTGCATCGTCTGAGAGTAAAATTTGCTCTGCTTGATACTTGTTGTACATAGATTTAATCTTGTCATATTCTTGTGCAACTTCTTGTTGCCATTCTGCAGCGATTTTATCAATCTCTTTTTGTGCATTTATATAATCTGACATGTTTTCTAGAATATCGTTAACATCTACTATTGCAACTCGCTGCGCAAATGTAGATACAGAAATCATTCCTAGAATTAGCGTAATCATTAGTAACTTTCTCATGTTTCTCTTTTTTGAAAATTATAAAATTCAAGCTGTAAATAAAGCAATTATCATTTGGCGATCCCAAAAGTACAGCTTTTAGTACTTAAGACTTTTTTTAGAACGTAAAAGTTCACCATTATTATTTTAGATAAATTCACTAAATTATAAACAAGTGACAGATAATGAGGTAGTTATATGAAATTTTGAATAAGAAATAGAAGCATAATTAAGAGAAGTTTAACCTCATGTTTTGCTGATTTAACAAAGAAAGACAGGTTTTTTGAAAATTATATTCAAAAAGTGATAACACTTTGCAATTAAGATAATAAATATCAAAATATGTCAACATGAAATTCCTATCAGAACAAAAAACCACTCACCGAATCTTACCAATTATTATTTCTTTT
>JAHDBF010000182.1 GCA_020630525.1 Saprospiraceae bacterium | reverse complement strand
AATTTCCTTCTGATTCATGACCAGCCTGTCTTCTAAGTAATCCACGGAAAGCATCTTTAACGGTGTTTTGCCCATTTACTACTTTATAAACTTCTGTGGTAATTGGAACTTCTACATTATATTTTTTTGCCAATTCCATAACCACTCCACATGTCTTTACGCCTTCTGCAACCATTGACATCTCACTAATGATTTCGTCGATATGTCTGCCCTTTCCTAATTGCATTCCTACATATCTATTCCGACTATACGGACTGATACACGTAGCTACCAAATCTCCCATGCCAGTCAACCCAGCAAAAGTTTCTGGTTTTCCGCCCATTGCAACGCCAAGATTTGTTAACTCATTTAATCCTCGCGTAATCACTGCAGATCGAGTATTGTCTCCGGCACCAGCACCATCTCCCATACCTACTGCGATCGCAATTATATTTTTCAACGCTCCTCCAAGTTCACATCCGATTACATCATCGTTAGTGTAAACTCGGAATAATCCTGTTGCGAATATTTTCTGTAGTGAGATTGCAATGTTATCATCCACCATCGCAATAACAGAAGCTGCAGCTTGACCAGCCATAATTTCTCTTGCTAGATTGGGGCCAGTTAAAACACCAGCTGGATGACCAGGCATAACCTCTTCGATAATTTCTGACATTCGCATGTAAGTTCCCATTTCGATACCTTTAGAAAGACTTACAACGGGAACCCAAGGTCTGATGTATTGTTTTGCTTCAGTAAGTACCGAACGGAAATGTTGGGTAGGTATTCCCATAATCACGACATCTACATCACCTACTGTTTCTTCTATAGTATTGCATGCAACTAGAGACTTAGTTAGCGTAGCCTCTGGAAGGTATTTTTTATTGGTGTGTGATTCATTAATTTCTCTTACTGTATCTGGATTTCTTGCCCAGATTTTTGTTGGTACATTTCGTGCTGTTAATGAGGCTACCGTTGTTCCCCAAGATCCTCCACCTAATAATCCTACTTTTAAATTCATAACGTTGGTTTTCTTTATTTATATTGACTTATCCGTTGATAAGTGCAGTTTCTTTTCTTATCATATATTGTTGTATCCTAAATGGTATTAAGTTTCTGATTGCATATAACAATCTCATTTTCCTTCCTGTAACTATAAATGCTTTTTTTGATTGATATCCTTTCCAAATATCTTTAGCTACTTCTTCAACTGTGGTCGTCGCCAATCCTGAAAAAGTTTTTACTTTTTCCATTTTAGCCTCTTTCTTAAAATTTGTATCTTTTATCGCAGACGGACAAACCGTTATTAATGACACTTTTGAGTTTTTATATTTTAATTCTTCCGAAATACTTCTTGATAGGTTTGTTACGAATGCTTTTGTAGCAGCGTAAGTTGACATATTTGGCACTGGCTGAAATGAAGAATTGGAACTAATATTGATTATTGTTCCCGAATCATACGCAATCATATCGTCGAGAAATAGTCTTGTCATTTGGTATAAATTCAATACATTCAATTGGATCATTTTCAATTCTTTTTCTATATCTATTTTTTGAATCAATCCATAAGTTCCAAAGCCTGCATTATTTATTAAAATATCAATTCTTTTATTTTTACTCTTCATCCATTGGTGAATCTCTACTGCTGCATTAATATCTGATAAGTCTTTTTGTTTGTATTCAATTTTGATATTTGGAAATTCTTCTTGTAACATTTTTTTAGCAGAATCCATTTCTTCTTCGTATAACGATACCCAGTATATGTCAAAATTATTTTTAGCAAATATCTTTGATAATGCAAATCCTAAGCCACTAGAACCACCAGTAATTAATACAGATTTTTTATGACTTACTTCCATATTATTTCATTGTCAGCTTCGTGCCAATTGAGGTAATTGTCTTTATATAATTCTTCTATTTTATTGCGTTTAACTTTTAGTGTTGGAGTTAATATTTCATTCTCTTCAGTCCAGCTTGTGGAATCTATTACGATAGTGGAAATACGTTCATAGTTTTCTAACTCTTTGTTAACTGTCTGAAGTGTTTCCGTTAATGAAGATTCAATATTTTCATTGGCTTGCAATTTTCCGGCTTCTGATAAATTTATAATTGCCAGTGGTTGCGGACATGTTAATCCTACCAAACAAATCTGTTCGATATTTTTATTTTGACATAGAGATTCTTCTATTGGATTTGGAATAATGTATTTACCTTTTTCTGTTTTGAAAGAATCTTTGACTCTACCGATTACACGTACAAATCCATTTTCGTCTATAGTACCTCTATCTCCACTATACACCCAACCATCTTTTAAAACTTCGCTTGTTTTTTCTGGTTCTTTATAATATCCTTTCATAGCGAAGGGTGATTTCATTAATATTTCTTGAGTAATTGGATCAATTTTTACTTCGCATCCAGGTACAACTGTTCCTACAGAGTCATATGGAGAGTTTGGATCTGGACTATTGCAAATCGCACCACAAACTTCTGTCATGCCATAAGCCTCCACTAAATGAATGTCTAATTTTTTATACCAAGATTTTACATGGGCGGGAGTTATTGCTGCTCCAGTCGCCACAATTTTGGCATCTCTTAATCCTAGTTTCGTTTTTAGTTTATTTTTAAACCAAGAAGAAAGGAATGGAATTTTCAAAAATAAATCCATCTTCTTCTGAGGCAACCTTTCTAGTACCCCAAGATAGAATTTAGTCCAAATCCTAGGCACTGCGAATATGGTCGTAGGTTGCGTATCTTGTAAATTTTGCACAAAGGTGTCTATTGATTCTGCAAAAGAAATAGAAGAGCCAGTGGCTAAACAAGCTGTCTCAACTGCTATTCTTTCTGCGACGTGATTCAATGGTAAAAAAGAAAAATATCTCTGAGATTTTATTTTAAAAACACCAATAAAGTTTGACTCTTTTTCTCCTGCAATGACGATGGCTGGATTTCTAAATGTATGCACTACTCCTTTTGGCGTTCCTGTCGTTCCTGAAGTAAACAGTATTGTCCAGATATCATCAAGCTTATTTTTTGCCAAATCATTGGAAGGCTCATTTTCTTCTAATATTTTATTCCACGCTAATCCACGATCAACAACTGCATTTCCTTTGTAATGAGGGAATTTTATACATGTTACTTCATTAGGAATTGCATCACCTTTATCTCCCCACTTTTCCAACTTTCCTAGAAACAAGAGTTTAATATCACTGGCTTTAATCACTTCTGCCAATTGTTTTTTAGGTAGGCTTGCATAGAATGGTACAGACACAAAACCGCCCATCATAATCGCAATATCAGCAATGATCCAATGGCAACAATTTTTTGACAATATACCAATATGGTCTCCTTTTTGCATTCCCATTTTACGTAATGCAGAAACCATTTTTCTTGCCTGATTTCCAACTTCTCCATAACTCAATTTATGCCATATACGCCCATCAGGTTGTTTTAAAAATATGGCATTAGGCGTTTCTTTTTCCCATTTATAGAAAAAATCAATTGGAGAATACAAGTCTTGATTTTTTGAATCTGGCATATACAATTATTTATTCCATTGATACAACTACTTTGCCTTTTACTTTTCTTTGAATAATAGCAGCTATTGCATCAGCAGCATTTTCTAAAGAATATATTTTATCAATATAAGTGGATATTTTTCCTTCTCTCATCATCTGCGCTATCTCCATTACATTTTGAAAATTCTTACCAGGTTCTCTAGTAGCAAAACTACCCCAGAAGACACCTACGATAGAACAACCTTTTAACAATGCCAGATTTAATGGAATTTTAGGAATTGTTCCTGCAGCAAAACCGATCACTAAATACCTGCCTTTCCATGCCATAGCTCTTATCGCTTGTTCTGCATAGTCTCCACCTACAGGATCATATATTACGTCAACTCCTTTACCATCTGTTAATTCCTTTGCTCTTTTTTTGAGATCTTCAGTTGTATAATTTATTAATTCATCTGCACCTTTTTCTTTACAGAGTGCCAATTTCTCATCAGTAGAAGCACATGCAATTACTTTTGCTCCCATTGCTTTTCCCAATTGGACAGCAGCGAGTCCTACTCCACCAGAGGCACCCAACACCAACAAAGTTTCTCCAGCCTTTAATCTAGCTCTATCTTTTAATGCATGGTATGAAGTTCCATTGGCATACATAAAAGAGGCAGCTTCTGGAAAGGACAAACCTGGCAACTTAGGATAACATGCATTCGCATTAATAATTGCTTTTTCGGCGAATCCTCCGCACAGTGCAAAGCCAATGACCTCATCACCTACTTTTAAATTAGATACTCCTTCGCCTAATTCCAAAACAATACCTGCCATATCACTGCCAGGAGAAAATGGCAAGTCCGGTTTAAATTGATATAGACCTTGGATTATTAAAGAATCTGGAAAATTTACGCTACACGCTTTTACTTGTATTAAAACCTCATTAGCTTTGGGTTTTGGAGTTTCGATTTCTTCGAGTACCAATTTAGAAGGTGGTCCTAGTTCTTTGCATAAAACTGCTTTCATATATATTGTTTGAATAATGCAAAATACAAAATATAGATTGGGAAATCGACAAGAAAGACAATATTCATTCTTATTAAAACGAATTAACATCCATTATGAAAATAGCTGCAGTAGATATAGGATCAAATGCAATCAGGTTACAGATTATCAATGTCCTAAAACATAAAGGAAAAACTAAATTTAAAAAACTGGAGTTCATCCGTTTTCCCTTGCGGCTTGGTAAAGATGTTTTTTCATTGGGATATATCTCTAATGACACCATTCTTAGATTGTATAAACTTATGGAAACATTTAAACACATGATGGATCTATATGAAGTCGATGCGCATATTGCAAATGCTACTTCGGCGATGAGTGAAGCAAAAAATGGTAAAGAAATCGTTAATCACGTCTCGAAAAATATTGGAATAGATATTAAGATCATCAAAGGAAGTGTGGAAGCAAATATACTGAGTAAGGCGATTGTTCCTTTCCTGAATGAAGGTAACTATATGCATATTGATGTTGGTGGTGGTAGTACAGAATTGAATATTTATAGGAAGAAGAAAAAATTGGTTTCAAAATCTTTTGAAATTGGAACTGTAAGGAAATTATCTAGTCGAAAAAAGAAGATGGTTTTTAATGAAATTAATGATTGGGTCCAAGAAAATATTCAAAAAGTAAAAGGACCAATCAAATCAATCGGAACTGGTGGGAATATCAATAAATTATACAAAATCTCAAACAATAAAGATAATGGCATTTTCAGTCTGACTGAATTAAAAGGAATTAAAGCTTACATTTCAGAATTTTCTTACGAAGACAGAATCTCCAAACTCAATATGAATCCCGATCGTGCAGATGTTATCATTCCAGCTGCTGAAATCTATATAACCATTATGGATATGATCGGATCTGACAGCATGCAAGTTCCTGGCGTCGGCCTTAAGGACGGACTCCTGTATGTGTTGTATGAGAAGACGTCTAAAATTCCTCTTGAGAAATTGGAGTTTGTTGGGTGATGCT
>JAHDBF010000181.1 GCA_020630525.1 Saprospiraceae bacterium | reverse complement strand
AGTCGGGAAACGTGTGAGTTGCATCATGTCAATTCCAAGCCGATTACTGTTTTTTAACATCAAAACTGTAAGCTGACAACAGATATTTTCCTTAGAAATAAGCGTTAATTTTGGAAAAAGCTTTTTACGTGCAATAATTAAAATCCTACTAACCCTAAAAATCCGTGTTTAACAGTTAAAAAGTAATTCATCCTTTTATAAGAATTTTAATTCATAATCCTTATCATGCCAATAAATTAAAACACCTTTAATATAAAGAATGCCACTACTTACCGTTACAAAGAAAGGAATCTACTGTGCACAAGCAGACTTCTATATCGACCCTTGGAAGTCAGTGGACAAAGCACTGATTACACACGCCCACGCAGACCACGCTAGGAAAGGAAGTAAAGCATATATCAGCCACAATCATAGTGTTCCAATCTTAAAGCATAGACTTGGTAATATCAATATCTCTGGCGTAAAATATGGAGAAGTATTTTCTATCAATGGTGTAAAGATCTCTTTCCATCCGGCTGGGCACATAATTGGTTCGGCGCAAATTCGTGTAGAATATAAAGGAGAAATCTGGGTCGCATCTGGAGATTATAAAACAGAAAATGACCAAATTACTCCGCCAATAGAAATCATAAAATGCCATGGATTTATAACAGAGTCCACGTTCGGATTACCCGCTTTTAATTGGGAATCACAAGCATTGGTTTTTCAACAAATAAATGAATGGTGGAAAGAAAATAAAGCAGAGGATACAGTTAGTATTATAGCAGCATATTCGCTTGGAAAAGCGCAAAGATTAATTCATAATTTAGATCATGAAATCGGAGATATCTATGTTCATAATTCAATTAATAATATCAACAAAATAGTAAGAAACCTTGGCTATCCCTTGAAAGAAACCAAACATATTACCGCCCATACCAATGCCGAACACTTAAAAGGAAATCTAGTCTTGGCACCTTTTGGAGCTCTTCGAACATCATTGTTTAACAACATAGAAAACAAATGTTTAGCAAATGCTTCTGGCTGGATGGCAATGAGAAAAACAAGAAAAGCTAGACCTGTAGACAAAGGTTTTGTACTTTCTGATCATGCTGATTGGAATGGATTATTAGACGTTATAAAAGGAACAGGTGCTTCAGAAGTAATTGTAAGTCACGGATATACTGAGATATTCAGTAAACACCTTAGAGAATTGGGACTCAATGCCTACTCAGAGGAAACTGCCTATAAAAGTGAACAAGAAATAGTAACTTCCGATATTAGTTAAGACCCGAACACCAATGTCTTATTTCTAAAACTTATGATCTTATTGTTTAGATGAGACCAGATTGCTTTTGAAAGTACAATCTTTTCGATATCCTTACCTTTTCGTTTTAAATCTTTTATGGAATCTTTGTGCGTTATTGGCGTTACATCTTGATAAATAATCGGTCCAGCATCCAATTCTGCAGTTACATAATGTGCCGTTGCACCCATAATCTTTACCCCTCTTTTATATGCTGACTCATATGGTTTAGCTCCTGCAAACGCTGGTAAAGAAGAATGATGAATATTGATAATCTTGTTGGGATAATGAGAAATAAAATCATCAGATAAAATTTGCATATACCTTGCTAACACAGAAAAATCAATATCATATTTTCTCAATAAATCCAATTGTTTCTTCTCTTGTTCTGCTTTATTATCTTTTGTGATTGGGATATGATAATATGGAATATTGTATCGCTTTCCTACATGTTTAAACTTATCATGATTACTTATGATTAATGGGATTTCTACTTTCCATTCACCAGACTCATAGCGCGACAATATATCAAACAAACAATGCGAATATTTGGATACAAAAACAGCCATTTTAGGAACAGCGTCTGCAAAAGCTATCCTCCATTTTATGTCATACTTTTGAGCAATAAGCGTATTAAAGAACTCACCAATTTTTTGATTTTCTATAATGAAGCCATTTAGATCCCATTCAATACGCATAAAAAACTCATTACTTTCTGGGTCAACATGCTGATCTAAGGAAATAATATTTCCGTTATTACTTTGCAAAAAACCAGTGATTTCTCCGACCAAACCAATTTTATCGGGGCAATGCATTAATAATATGGCTCTTTCTTTTGTATTCATCACAAACTAAGCATTAAATTGTTGTCAAATACTTTTGGTGAATTTCTGATTCTACCATATTCACCTATTAATTAAATTTTAATTCACAAATAGTGCCAATGAAGAATCTATTGTCCTTTTCTGTTTTTGTTTTATGTCTTTTGTTCATTTTCCCGACAGAAACATTCGCGCAGCGTAAAAAAAATGATAAGAAAGAAGAAATTAAAAACCCTCTAGATGAATTGAAAATCTCTGGGTTAAAATTCCGATGTGTTGGACCTGCTTTTACCTCCGGAAGAATATCTGATTTTGCAGTAAACCCAAATAACCCATTTGAATATTACGTAGCTACTTCATCCGGTGGCGTATGGAAAACTATTAATGCAGGAACAACTTACGATCCGATTTTTGATGGCGAAGGTTCTTACTCGATAGGTTGCATCACGCTTGATCCAAATAACTCAAATGTCGTTTGGGTAGGAACAGGTGAAAACAACAATCAAAGAAGTGTTGCTTATGGAGATGGGATCTATAAATCAATCAATGGTGGCGCGTCCTGGACTCACATGGGATTGAAGAATTCAGAGCATATCGGAAAGATAATTGTGCATCCTGAAAATTCGGATATCGTTTGGGTCGCAGCAATTGGTCCGTTATGGAATACAGGTGGTGATCGTGGATTATACAAAACAACTGACGGTGGTAAGACGTGGAATTTAACTTTAGAAATAGATAAATATACCGGGGTTACCGATTTAGTAATAGATCCTAGTAATCCAGATGTGCTTTATGCTGCTGCAATGCAAAGAGCAAGACATGTATTTACTTATTTAGGTGGTGGGCCAGGTTCTGGAATTTACAAATCTATTGATGGAGGAGAATCTTGGAATGAAGTTAATAACGGATTACCGAGTGTTGACTTAGGAAGAATAGGTTTAACAATACCTCCTAGCAACCCTAATATTATCTATGCAACAGTAGAGGCGGCACAAGGCAAAAGTGGATTTTTTAAATCAACGAATCATGGTGCGTCCTGGGAAAAACAAAGTGGGTATGTAACCAGTGGAAACTATTACCAAGAAATCATAGCTGATCCTGTAGATGAGAACACTATCTATGCAATGGATACTTGGATGCATGTAAGTAGAGATGGAGGAAAAAGTTTTAAGGTTGCAGGAGAAGATACCAAACATGTTGACAATCATTGCATCTGGGTCAACCCACAAAACAACAATCACTGGTTGGTAGGGTGCGACGGAGGAATTTACGAAACTTTTGATGCTGCCAAGACTTGGGACTTTAAGGCAAACCTACCTGTAACTCAATTTTATAAAGTCGCCGTTGATAATGACAAACCATTTTACAACATCTATGGTGGAACGCAGGACAACTTTAGTATCGGTGGACCATCTAGAACAAACACCGATCATGGTATTGTTAATTCTGATTGGTTTATCACACATGGAGGTGATGGCTTCGAATCACAAGTTGATCCAGAAAACCCGAATATAGTTTATGCACAATCACAATATGGAGTACTTGTACGGTTTGATAAAATGAGTGGAGAGGAAGTAGGTATCCAACCAAAAGAAAGAAAAGATGAAAATGGTTATAGATGGAATTGGGATGCACCATTACAAGTGAGTAATCACAAAAGTGGAAGATTATATTTTGCTGCGAATAAAGTTTTTAGATCTGATGATTATGGAAACAGTTGGGAAGTAATAAGCGATGACCTGACAAAGCAAGTCAATAGAAATGAATTAAAAATCATGGATAAAGTTTGGGGTATAGATGCTGTTGCAAAGAATCGTTCTACCTCACCATACGGAACTATTGTTGCCTTTTCTGAATCTCCAATAAACAAAGATTTACTTGTAGTGGGTACAGATGATGGATTAATTCAAATCACAGAAGACGGTGGAAACAACTGGAAAAAAATTGAAAACATTCCTGGCGCACCCACACAGAGTTACATCAATTCTGTGTACTGTTCTCAGCATGATGAAAACACGATTTATGCCGCAGTCAATCATCACAAATATGGTGACTTCAAACCATACTTATTTAAGAGTACAAACAAAGGCGTAAGCTGGAATAAGATTAGCAACAACCTACCAGAACGTGGTAGCGTATACGCTATAGAGGAAGATCACGAAAATGCAAATCTAATTTTCTGCGGAACTGAGTTTGGTGTTTTCTTTAGTCCAAATGGCGGAAGTCATTGGTTGCAAATGAAAAACGGTTTACCAACAATTGCTGTTAGAGACATTGCAATACAAAGAGATGAGAATGACTTGGTATTAGGAACTTTTGGAAGAGGGTTTTACGTACTTGATGATTATAGCGCGCTTAGGTCAATAGATAATAATGGATTAGGAGAAGAGGCACAGATATTTGCCATCAGAGATGCACTGATCTATGAAAAAGCAAAACCACTTGGACTTCCAGGAAAATCTTTTCAAGGTGATAGCTTTTACGCTGGTGAAGACTTGGGTCCTGTTGCCATGATCAATTATTATATCAACGATGAATACAAAAGCTTAAAAGATAAAAGAAGAAAAGAAGAGTCCGAAGCATCAAAGGATGCCAAAGACAATCCGTATCCAAGTTATGAAGAGCTCAAAGCCGAGCGAGAAGAAAAGAAAACAAAACTCTTATTTACGATTAC
Source organism: Saprospiraceae bacterium (assembly GCA_020630525.1). Taxonomy (GTDB): domain Bacteria; phylum Bacteroidota; class Bacteroidia; order Chitinophagales; family Saprospiraceae; genus JAHDBF01. The sequence goes on along the minus strand of JAHDBF010000181.1, from coordinate 732 downwards.
AGATAAGAATGGAAAAATAGTGAGAAAAATCACTAAAGGATACAGCCAAGGGATGCAACAGCTAAAATGGGACATGCGTTATGCAAGCAAAGAGCCGATAGATCTTAGTTCTCCTTCATTTTACAATGCATTTGCTGGTAAAACAGAAGGTACGTTGGTTAATCCTGGAGAATACACCCTGAGTTTATCGAAGGTAGAAGGGGATAAAGTCACTTCACTAACGGAGCCTGTATCCTTTAATATCGTTCCATTGAATAATACGGTTATGCCAACTGATGATAGAGCAGCAAAAGTAGCATTCCAGAGAGAAGTTGCTGAGCTAGGAAGATCAATAGAAGGTGCTGGACATCTTATCGATGAAGTATCTAACAAATTAAAACACATCAAAAAAGCAATGAACTTAGTAGAAACTCCACTTGGTGACATGATTGCGGATTATGCAAAAATAGAAAATGGTCTACGTGACATCAGAACGAAGCTTTACGGTGATAATATAAAATCTACATTGGATATTGACCAGAAAGTCACACCTGCTAATAGGGTTGGTTGGATTCAATACGAACAAAAATATTCTACTTCGGCTCCGACAATGACGCATCAGAATAGTTTGGCTATTGCGAAAGAAGAATTTGCCCCAATATTAATCGAATTACAGAAATTGGTTAATGAAGATTTAGAAGCGCTGGAAAATAAATTGGAAGAAGCGGATGCACCGTATACGCCTGGACGTGC
>JAHDBF010000180.1 GCA_020630525.1 Saprospiraceae bacterium | reverse complement strand
AATTGCTCCCAAAAAATAGTCAACACTTCAGGATAAATGGCAACGGTAAAAACAACACCAAACAATGCACCATATAGATGCGCATCATGACCGATGTTATCATTACGATTTTTACTTGCCCAGCTAGACCATATTACATATGCTACAGCACCTATGATGGCAGGAATTGGCAATACTCCGTAAAGCCATAATAATTGCCAAGGTGCAAATAGCACATATATAAATACAACTCCAGATACTGCCCCTGACGCCCCAATTGCGCCATAGCCTGGATTATTTTTATGTTTAAAATAGCTAGGTAAATCTGCAACAATTAAAGTTAAAACATATAGGATTGTAAAATAAATTCCTCCCATTACTTGACCAAAAATGGATTTGTAATAATGCTCTACGATGCCACCAAATTGCCACAATACGAATAAATTAACCAATAAATGAAACCAACTTCCATGTACGAATCCTGATGTAATAAAACGATAATACTCCTTATTTTGATATTCAGCAACAGGGTAGTGTTTGAGTTGCTCAAATAAGGTGCGATCCGTAAATGCACGATATGAAATCAAAAAAGTAAGTATGCAAATTAGGATAGTTATGGTCAAATTCATAATTGTATATTAAAATAACAGTTTAATACCAGCGTGAAAGTTAATACCAATAACTGGATATCCATAATACTGCTGATAGGATTTGTTTAGAATATTGTTCGCTTGGATGAAAATCCCGAATGGGTCTTTAATCATATATTCTGCTCCAATAGCTAAATCAAAGAATCCATTTATTTCGTTTTCTGAGTCATTGTTGTCAAGAAAAGTCTGTCTACTCCCAAAAGCAATTTGCTGGAATATATTTAATTTGTTATTAAAAATATTTTCTGTAATTCTTAACTGTCCAGTTAGTGACGGTATGTAGTATATGCTTTTTTCTTTTTTATTTATAACGTGATTGTATGTGATAGAAGGTGCGATATCGATCTTACTCAATATTTTATAATTTCCTCGTAATGATAATACTATTGCTTTGTAGTCTTGTGGGGCAATAGTGAAATGTGAAAGCGCAAAAGTATCAATCCTAGCGTTATTATAAATTGCAGCATCATTATGTATTTCATATCCTGCTTGGAATGCCAGTCTATGCTTGGCATTATGCAACTCAGCGCCGATGGAAAATGTCATTGTTTTATGAAAACTTAATGTGTCCGATCCAAGCAATGCCCAAGGATTATCTTGTGTTATATTACGCACTCCATTCCTGTCAACATGACTTTTTATATCAGCAGTAATACTCATAGGTAGCTGATCTAAATTGTATCTAAATCTAGCACTGGGTCCGACCCAAAATTTCTTTGGATTAGCAAAAAGTGCACCTATGCTAATGTTTAATTTATTGTTGTCATAGTTAAGCGTAGGTAGTGCATTAAATATAAAGCCTGATTGTTTGATCTCAGAACGGATTGTGTATGCGTCAATATGCCCATCCAAAGAAAGTGAGAATGGATTAAAAATTTTAAAATTATTTTTTGAACTTAATACGATAGATTGTTCTGATTCTCTGGTATGATCTGTGATGCCAAAATTTAAGGTGTTAAAAGAACTGAAATTTGATTTATCAAAAGCATTATGATCAAAACTTAAACAAATGTTGTAATCGTTAATTCTATTCGTTAAAGAAGAATCTTGCTCAATAAATCCAACAGTAGAATAGTAGTTTCTCTCTGTAGTTTGGAAATTTACTTTTGCACCTATCTTTGTATTTTCTTTATGATAATAGCCACCATATAACTGGATATAAGTATCAGAAATTTCTTGCAAGGGATGTGCTTCTCCATTGGCAGAAAGATGTTTTACGTCTATTCCCGCATCAAACCAGTCACTGATTAAATAATTAAATTGTCCTTCTAAAAACGGAGAATTTAAGTTGCCATAACCAGCTTTTACATACCCATTTTTAAAATCATCTTTTACAGTTTCATTGTAAGGGATTGGTTTGATAACTGGATCGGGGTATTCTATGTCATATTCTTTTTTTGCAAGATCGTAAGTCAAGTTTAACGGTTGGTGATCTTGGTCACTTGGAGGTTTTGGCAGAGAATTTATTGCATTTGCAGAACCGATTTTTGCTTTAAAATCTTTAACCACATTGACAGTTTCTCCAGGGAGATAAGTGGTATCAGCTTGAGCAAATATATTAATGGTTACTAACAATAAGCTGTATATCAATGAATATTTTATGCTATTTTTCATCTTAGTTTTTCTTTTGAGAGGTCGTATCTAATTCTATTTGGTCTTCTTGTTTTGGAGTTTTGACCCTATTGCTGGCAGATTCTTCTTTATCTATCAATTCTAATTGTGCTTTAGCAGATGCAGTAATTTGTTCATCTTCTGTAAAATTTTCAATCAGTGCTTCTGTAGCTGCTCTTGCATTGAGTAAGTCTCCTTTTTCTAGATATATTTTCCCTAATAGCAATAGACTTTTTGCTACCCACTTAGGATAATTTGCAGCTTTCTTAGTGGTCTCAAGTAATTTGTTTTCGGCAGTGTCAAGCATTCCGTTTTCGTAAAAAATAACGGCAATATTGTACATTGCTTCCGCTGCTTGATTATTGTTGCTATTTAATTCTACCTGTTCAAACGCCCTGTTCGCATCATGAGGATTTTGTAGCATTAAGTATGCTTTTCCTTTATAATAATTAGTTCTAGCAATGATTTCTTTAGAGAGGTTCTCCTCTGATAATAGCTGATCCGCAACACGAGGAATTTCTTGCATATTACCAGTTTTGAAATAGGAAATAACTAAAGAAGTTAAGAAGTTTATTTTTTCTTCTTTGTTTAATTCTAATTTTATAACGTCTTCTAGGTAGTTGATTGATCTAGGAAAATCTTCTTCGTGATTATAATATATTAGTGCCGCTTTCTTTATTCCATCTTCGTAATATTTATTGCTTTTATCTTTTGCTAATGCAATATAACTTTCTAGTGCGAGAGAATATTCTTTTAAGATAGAGTAGCTTTCTCCTCTTATGAATAGTGCTTCGTTTAGATAGTAACCCTTAGTGTATCTGTCGATATATTTGTCCGCAGATATGATGGCTTCTCTATATTCACCTTCTTTAAATTTAGCGTCGAATAAAGCATAACTTAGTGAATCTTGAGTGAAAGCTGAGATTTCTAGATTGGCTTCGTTTTTAGCAAAATCAAAATAGGTTTCTGGATCATTTAAGTTTTCTAAATATATTTCTTGTAATGCTTCTAATGCTTCTTTTTTCTCTGTACCCTGTGCACCACTTGAGAAAACACGCTTGTAGTATATGATGGCGTTTTTAAGGTCACCTTGATTATAAGATATTAATCCAGCTTTTACCAATGCTCCAGCTTGGTACGATGAGTTTGGATAATTGTTTATGATGTTTTGATAAGCACGTAGCGCTTCAATGGGTTTTTGTACTTTTTGTAATTGTTGACCTAATGAGAATATAGCATCATCTACATATTCTGAATCTGGATAGCTTAATATAAAATCTTCAAGTTCTATGATAGCGTCGTAAAAGTCTCCATTGGCGTATAATACATTGGTCCTTTGGAATGCGGCATAATCGGGTTTGTTATTGGATTTTTCTGCTTTGCTATAATACTGTTTTGCGTCCGAAAATTCATTTTCATAAAAGTGACAATCTGCCAATCTTAATACCAAGTCATTATATTTTTTCTCATTATTGTATTCTGGATTATAGCTAGATTCTCCTTCTTGGAAGTATCTGATTGCTGTCTGTATTTTCTTTTCATTAAACGCATGATATCCTCTTAAGTAATTTGCATCAAAATATGATTTTTGATATTCTATATTCGGAATATTAAAGTAATTATCCAATGCGGATTCACTTCTTTGTTTTTTATTTTCTGTAGCGTATATCTGTGCCGTCCAGTATATGGATTCTGCTTTTAAGGTTTCAGAGCCTGGCGTTTCTTTTGTTACTTCAAAGTACCGCAAAGCTTTTTTATTGTCATTGTCTAACATGCTTTGGGTGGCAAGATTAAATGACAAAGATTGATAGCTACTTAATAATTCTGGACTTTTTACGGGCAAGTTTTCTATCGTATTTAAAGCTACTTCATAATCATCGGATCTGATCAAAATGTCACTGAGCAGTTTTTGTGATTCATCAAAATATTTGCTTTCTGGATTGAATTTTTCTAGTGTTTTTATCGCAATTCTATCATTCTCCAGTTCATAAGATAGTTTAGCATAATTCAAACTGGTCAATTCAACTAATGCTTTATCTTTAGAATTATTCATTATCATTTTATAGCATGCAAGTGCATAGTCTCTTTGATAAGTCTTTAAGTAGCAATCTGCCAAATGTGTATTTACTATAGTTCCTAATGCTCCATCTACTTTATTGATTTCTAAGAAAAATGGTATGGCTTTTTTGTACTCCTGACGTTGGTAGTATGTGTTGCCTAACAAATAAAATTCTTCTTTGGTAAGTTTTTTTGTAGATTTCTCATAAGCTTCTAAATGTATTAATGCATTATTAAAATCTCCTTTGTTATAATAGGCTTGACCAAGTAATTTTTCTATTTCGTTTTTGTTCTCAACAGATTCTTTTTTTAATTGCTGAGGTGCATATTCAATCACTTTATCAAATTCACGATTGCTAAAATAAATTTGCGTTAGGTAATAGGGAATTAAGTTTTTGTATTGTGGTTCATTGGAGATTTTTTCAAAATCGGAAGTAGTAGAATCTAGATTTCCTTCAAAAAAATTAGCAACTCCTCTGTAGTATATTGCTTCTGTATGGAGTTCCTTTCCAGCGTTTATTGCATGGTTAAGATTTGCTATAGATTGTTTAAATTTTTTATTGATTAATGACAGATACCCAACTTTAAAATAGTATTCTTCTAATGTAGCAGGATTGATATTTTTAGGATTAACTGTCTCCAATGCTTCAAGAGATTTTTCGTATGCTTCTTGACTAAAATAGAGAAGCCCTAAATGGAGTTTAGCAAGTGCATCAGCATAACTCGAGTTCAGAGACATAAGCGATTCTGACAGCAATTGACTACTTCTGTTCTCTTTTAAAATACTACTATATATCGCATGAGAAAATTCTGTATCATCCAGGTCATTATTTTCTAATTCCCGCAAAGCAACGGCGACTAATCCATGATCAAAATCGCTTTGCCAATTGTGGGCAAACCCGTTGTTTGATAGGTGAATATTGCTTTCTTGTGCCGCCAACACTTGTGTTATTGCAATAAATCCAATAATCCATTTATACATACGCAATCTTTATCTTAATACTTTAAAACGAATAAATTACCAATATTGATACAAATATATCTAAGAAATATGTAATGTATAACTAATTGATCGTTAATAAACGAGATTGAGTGCAGTGATAGTTAAAACGACACGTTTATGCGAAAAGTTATATCTGTTGATAATCTAATAACCAAATGAGAACCAAAATATAATTAAGTCTACCAATATTATATATTAAAAAATAATTTAAT
>JAHDBF010000022.1:3796-31974 GCA_020630525.1 Saprospiraceae bacterium | reverse complement strand
ACAATCGTAAAGTGGTAAACTATAAGCCAAGATTAGTATAAATTTCGTGTTATAGTATATATTCAAAATATTTCTATATTTTCCTTATCTTGCATTCCATTTTATATTAAAGACAATGACAGGAAAAATAAACAGAGTCATATTAATGGTTTTGGATAGTGTAGGAATTGGAGAATTACCAGACGCTAAAGAGTATGGAGATGAAGGAAGCAATACATTAGGAAATATAGCTTTAAAAGCGTCAAAATTTGATATTCCAAACTTAGTAAATTTGGGTCTTGGAAACATAGACCAATCAAATAAAATAAATGCAACGGACAGTCCTTCTGCAAGCTTCGGAAAGGCAATAGAAAAATCAGCAGGTAAGGACACTACAACAGGGCATTGGGAAATATCAGGTCTTGAACTAGAAAAAGCATTTCCAACTTTTATAAATGGATTTCCCAAAGATTTTTTAGAGGCATTCGAAGAAAAAATAGGGTATAAAACCATAGGTAATGTAAGTGCATCAGGCACAACAATCATTAACGAGCTAGGTCAATTACATTTAGATACTAAAAAACCGATTGTATATACCTCTGCAGATAGTGTTTTTCAAATTGCTATGCATGAAGATATTTTCCCAATAGAAGAGCAATACAGAATCTGTCAAATAGCAAGAGACATGCTTTGTGATGATATGGAAGTGGGTAGAGTGATTGCAAGACCTTTTATCGGATCAGATGGCGCATTCACTCGTACTAGTCGAAGAAAAGACTTTGCGGTAACACCACCAAACAATATTTTAGATGCGATTTCTTCATCAGGAAAACAAGTATATTCTATAGGAAAAATAGTAGATATTTTTAACGGAAAAGGCATTACCAATTATGTCAAAACGGCGAATAATCAAGAAGGCATTACGCAAACTATTGAAGCCATTAATAAAACAGAAGGTGGGTTGATTTTTACGAATTTAGTAGACTTTGATATGTTGTTTGGACACAGACGAGATATAGATGGATATGCAAATGCATTAATGGAATTTGATAAAAGATTGCCAGAAATTATTAATGCATTAAATGATGATGATTTACTTATCATCACTGCAGATCACGGTAATGATCCATCAGCTCCAGGGACAGACCATACACGAGAATATATTCCGATATTAAATTTTGGATCGCACATTAATCAAGGCACAAATATTGGAACAAGAGAAAGTTTTGCAGACATCGCTGCAACCATTGCTGAAGCATTGAATGTTGATTATACCTGTCCAGGGAAATCATTTTTTAATGAAATAACTTCGGCTTAGTTAAACGTAATTCTAATGGTAAATTTAATAAAGAAAAAGAGAGATGGGCACAGCTTATCTAGAGAAGAATTAACCGAAATTGTAGAAGGTTTGGTTTCGGGGAAAACACCTGATTATCAGATTGCTGCTTTTTTAATGGCAGTATATTTTAAAGGAATGGATGCCAAAGAAACCGCAGTACTGACAGAGTTAATGATGCATTCTGGAGATGTAATTGACTTATCAGCAATTGATGGAATTAAAGTAGATAAACATAGTACTGGTGGAGTAGGAGACAAGACTTCTTTAATATTGGCCCCGTTAGTTGCAGCAGCAGGCGTTCCTGTTGCAAAGATGTCTGGTAGAGGTTTGGGGCATACAGGTGGAACATTAGATAAGCTAGAGTCAATAGAAGGATTGAAAGTTGAGATGTCAAGTGCTGAGTTTATAAAACAAATTCAAAATACAAACATTGCAATCTGTGGGCAAAATGCCAATCTGGTTCCTGCGGATAAAAAGCTTTATGCCATGCGTGATGTAACAGCAACAGTAAGCGAATTTTCGTTAATATCTGCAAGTATAATGAGTAAAAAATTGGCTTGTGGAGCAGACGCAATTGTACTAGACATTAAAGTGGGTGATGGCGCATACATGAAAACCGTTGACGATGCAATGCGATTAGGAAAAATGATGAGAGAGATCGGTGCGAATCTAAATAGAAAAGTTATATGTGTCATTACTAGCATGGATCAACCGCTTGGTTATGCAGTAGGTAATGGTCTAGAAATTCAAGAAGTGATACAATGCTTACAAGGAAATGGACCTGAAGATTTAATGGAATTGTGTTATAATCTAGGTGCGCATATGCTGGTATTGGGGGAAAAGTCCACAGATTTTGATGAAGCAAAAGATAAGTTAAAAGAATTGATCAACAATGGATCTGCTTTTTCAAAATTCAAAGAAATGATCAGTGCTCAAGGTGGTAATATTGAACAGATAGAAAATCCATCACTTCTTCCACAAGCTTCTAAATGCATAGAAGTTATTGCCGAAGAATCAGGATATGTTGCTGATTTGAAGGCCTTTGATATAGGAATGGCATCTATGAAACTTGGTGCGGGTCGAGAAACTAAAGCTAGCGTTATTGATATGGCAGCGGGCATTTATTTGTATAAAAAAATTGGAGACTCAGTTTCCAAAGGTGATGTACTTGCCAAAATGTATACCAATGATGAATCCAATATTGAATTATCAAAATCTAAAATTATTAATGCATATAGTTTTACAAAAGATAAAATTGAACCCAATTCTATTATAAGAAAGACTATTATTTAAAATTTTGGAGTAATCCTTGTAGCATTAACTTGATATTTGTTTAAAGTATTATAAATATTTACCCAATATGGGAAAAGTGAAAACAAAGAAAAAAACACAAGATTTAGTGAATAAGAAACCAAGTTTCGTGAGGAATGATGGCATCCCTTATGATCCAGATTTATTTGTAGATATTAATGTGAATAGAAGTGCTGTTGAAAGACGAGCAGCTACTATTGGTACGCGTAGGTCTGTGAAAAAGCAGTGGCAAGCTGCTTGGCTTCTGAAAGCAATAGGAATGATTGATTTGACAACATTGGCTGGAGATGATACACCAGGAAATGTGAAAAGATTAGTTGCAAAAGCCACTTCTCCTGTTCGACAAGATATTTTGGATCGTTTAGGTATGGGAGACAGAAATATAATGACAGGTGCGGTATGTGTTTACCACAATTTAATTAAGCACGCTAAGGCTGCTTTAGGTGATATTGACTTGCCAATAGCAGCAGTATCTACTGGATTTCCTGCGGGACTAATTCCATTAAAAGAAAAACTTAAGCAAATTGATCTTTCTGTCAAAGCAGGAGCTACAGAGATAGATATCGTGATTAGTAGATCATTGGTATTGAATTCAGATTGGAAAGGACTATATAAAGAAGTGGCAGCATGCAGAGAAGCTTGCGGTGAAGCACATATGAAAACGATCTTGGCGACAGGCGAAATTCCAACGTATACCAAAGTTGCAAAAGCAAGTTGGGTAAGTATGATGGCTGGTTCTGATTTTATAAAGACAAGCACAGGAAAAGAACCTGTGAATGCAACGCTGCCTGTTAGCTTAGTAATGATCAGAACAATCCGAGAATATTATGAATTGACTGGATACAAAGTTGGATTTAAACCTGCTGGTGGAATAAGAACAGCTAAGCAAGCTTTGGCTTGGTTAATATTAATAAAAGAAGAATTGGGTGATGATTGGTTAGATCCACATTTATTCCGTTTTGGTGCAAGTAGTTTGTTGGGAGACATAGAGAGACAATTAGAGCATCATTTGACTGGAAGCTATTCTGCTTCGTTTAGACACCCAATGGGTTAATTTATTTAACTAAGATTATTTTTTGAAATGAGTATAAGTAAAATTTATGATACTATGGAGTATGGACCAGCTCCTGAAAATGCAGATGCTGCATTAGATTATTTAAAATCGCATAATAACAAATTCAATCTTTTTATAGATGGCGAATGGAAAGAACCACATTCTAAAGTGTATTTCGATTCAATAAATCCATCCAATAAACAAAAATTAGCACAGATAGCAGATGCCAACGCAACGGATGTAGACGCTGCTGTAAGTGCTGCCAAAAAAGCATTGCCAAAATGGTCAGGCTTAAGTGGTCATGAGCGAGCAAGATATTTGTATGCCTTGGCACGACAAATTCAAAAGTATTCTAGATTGTTTTCAGTGTTAGAATCGTTGGATAACGGTAAGCCTATACGCGAAACTAGAGATATTGATATTCCATTAGTTGCAAGACACTTTTATCACCATGCTGGTTGGGCACAATTGATGGATTCAAAGTTAAAGGACTATAAAGAAATAGGCGTGATCGGTCAGATTATTCCGTGGAATTTTCCTTTACTTATGTTGTCGTGGAAAATAGCTCCAGCGATAGCAATGGGAAATACGGTTGTATTAAAACCTGCGGAATTCACTTCATTGACAGCATTGCTTTTTGCAGATATTTGTAAACAAATAGGTTTGCCGCCAGGAGTAGTAAATATTATAACAGGTGAAGGAACTACAGGTGCAGCTTTGGTAGATCATGAAGATGTAGCAAAAATTGCTTTTACTGGATCGACAGAAGTTGGTAAAATTATAAAAAGAGCAACTGCCGGGACAGGCAAGAAACTGTCATTGGAGTTAGGAGGAAAATCACCATTTATTGTATTTGAAGATGCAGATTTAGACAGTGTTGTAGAGGGCGTTGTAGATGCCATATGGTTTAATCAAGGACAAGTATGTTGTGCAGGATCAAGATTATTGGTCCAAGAAAGTATAGCCGATAAATTATACAAAAAAATTAAACGTAGAATGGAAACCCTACGGATGGGAAATTCATTAGATAAGAGTATTGATATAGGCGCAATCGTTGCTCCTGTACAATTAAAAACTATTGATGATTTAGTACAACAAGGTGTCAAAGAAGGGGCTAAATTATGGCAACCATCATGGGCATGTCCAACTGATGGATATTTTTATCCACCGACCATGTTCACTGACGTTTCTCCTTCGTCTACTATATCTCAAGTAGAAATATTTGGGCCAGTATTGGTAGCTACAACATTTAGGACACATAAAGAGGCAGTCAAATTGGCGAATAATACCATGTATGGATTAGCGTCAAGTATTTGGACTGAGAATATTAATTTAGCATTGGACATAGCACCACAGATTAAAGCTGGCACATGTTGGATTAATTGTACCAATGTATTTGATGCAGCAGCGGGATTTGGTGGATATCGGGAATCTGGTTATGGTAGAGAAGGAGGATTAGAAGGGTTACATGAATATATGAAGCCTAAAATAGAGACAAAATTAAGTGCAAAACCATATAAGAGAAAAGTCTTAAAATCTAAAACAAAGGCTAAGGCAGTTTCTCCGATAGATCGTACTTTAAAAATGTATGTTGGAGGAAAACATAAGAGACCTGACGGAGGGTATAGTACGCCTGTTTATAGTGTGAATGGTGATTACCTCGGTGAAGTATCAAAAGGCAACAGAAAAGACATAAGAAATGCAGTAGAAGTTGCTGCCAAAAAGAAATCTTGGAGTGGATACACGGGACATCAAAAAGCACAGGTATTATATTATCTAGCTGAGAATTTAATATTGCGTAAAGAAGAATTTGCGGCTAAGATTGTAACTATGTTGAATTGTTCCATAACAGATGCCAATCGAGAAGTGGATTTGTCTATTGATAGAATATATACATATGCAGCTTATGCTGATAAGTATGATGGAAAAGTCCACAGCACAACCAGCAGAAATGTAACCTTAGCCATGCCAGAACCAATGGGTGTCATGGGAATTGTTTGCCCTGAAGATTTTCCTTTGCTGGGTTTTATTTCTACAGTCATACCTGCGATTACAATGGGTAACAACGTTGTGGTAATTCCTTCGCAATCAGCACCACTTTCCGCAACAGACTTTTATCAGTTATTGGATACATCGGATGTACCTGCTGGAGCTGTCAATATCATTACAGGAGACAAAGACGAATTGGCTCAAGTACTAGCAAAGCACTATGAAGTAGATGGACTGTGGTATTTTGGAAGTGCAGAAGGAAGTAAAACAGTGGAGTTACTTTCTGCCGAAAACATGAAACGCACGTGGGTTAATCACGGTAAATTCCGCAATTGGGAAGATAGAGAAATAGGCGAAGGAGAAGTGTTTTTAAGGAATGCAAGCGAAGTGAAAAATATATGGGTACCATATGGTGCTTAATCATTAACCATTAGAATTAATTAATTATGAGTTTTCATATAGGAGCAAAAAAAGGTGAAATTGCAGATACTGTATTACTGCCTGGTGATCCATTAAGGGCGAAGCATGTTGCCGAAACCATGTTAGAAGATGTAATCTGTTATAATAAAGTAAGGGGAATGCTAGGCTATACCGGAACATATAACGGTAAGCGCGTATCCATTCAAGGTTCTGGAATGGGTATGGGAAGTATTGCTATTTATGTAAATGAGTTGATAACAACATTTGATGTAAAAAATGTTATTAGAGTAGGCACATGCGGAGCAGTGCATGATTCGCTAAAGATAGGTCAAGTTATTCTAGCAATGGGAGCTTCTGGAGATAGCGGAGCGAATAGGCATTATTTTGAAGGATTGGATTTTGCCGCTATTGCAAATTTTGATCTATTGATGGAAGCGCATAATGTCGCAGAAAAGATGAATATCAATACGATCAAAGGAAACATTTTTAGCACGAATACTTTCTATGATGATAATCCGAACAGATGGGATAAATGGATTAAGCATAATATATTAGCAGTAGAAATGGAATCTCAGATTTTGTACACTTTGGCAGCAAGATTAAACGCTAGAGGATTATCTATATTAACAGTTAGTGATAATATCATTACTGGAGAAGCTTCTTCTTCTGAGGATCGAGAAAAGTCATACGTTGATATGATGAAGATTGCTTTGGAGGTAGCGTAAACTGAAAATAATTTTATTTTTGGAGGCAAGGTTGTTGTGCAATTTTGCCTCTTTTTAGTGATACTATTGACAAAGTATTATTTGGTGGATAATCATAAATTAGCTTTAATTCAGATTGACTCAGACTGTTAATGTGTGCTTTCATAATTTAGCATTTGGCAGTCATTATACATGTTCAATAATGAGGTAGAAAAATTAAAGATTCACAATTCCAATAGTAAAATATTGGGGACAATAGTTTTGATAAATTGCCTTAAACCAAATGTTGGCGATTCTGATTTACCCAAGAAATAAGTACTTCATTTTGGTCTTTTCCTAATTTTAGTTTTTTGTATAGCTTATTTTTTACAAGCTGGATTTTCTTTCTGCTAATAAATAATTCCTCTGCTATATCATTGTCTGATTTGTATTCTGCCAGTAAATTAATAATTTTTTTCTCTTCTAGATTCAGACTTGACAATGCATTAGGAACTTCTTCTAGGTTGAGTAACTCTTTTAGCTTTGGGCTGATAAAACTATCTTTACTGTTGATGCATTCTACCATCTCGTCTAAGAGGTATTCTTTTAAGATATAGCCGTCAAAACCAACTGATTTAGCCTTCACAAACTGATCTACATCAGTATACATTGTGATGAAAATTATTTTTGTTTTTTTATTGAATTGTTTTAGTTTTTCGACGACTTCAATACCAGAAAGAATTGGCATTTTTATGTCAATAATGGCTAAATCAAAGTCTTCCGAAGAAAGTTGATTCAACGCATCTGCACCGTTAATAGCTTCTTTTACAATACTATCAGGGAACTTTTTTTTCATAAAGGAAATGACCTCACGTCTAATCAAAGAGTGATCATCACAAATAAGGGTGTACAAACTTTTCTATTTTATAATGTCTATAATCTTTAGGAAGCCGACTATATGTTTATAAAATCTTTACAAAAATGGTAAATTTATTGGATATTCAAAAATTACATATGTTTTAATTTAATCTACCTAGGATACTTAATTTTCTACCAACGATTAAATTGCATGAATTCAAGGTAAAAAATCTTGTCATTTCATATTTAAGTGAAGAAACAAGAATAAAGATCTAATTTTTAGACCATAGCCGAAACATGGAATTCTGAAACGAGTATCAATTACTAACCAATTCTAAAATTTTAATTTCTACTCTTTGATTTTTCGATCTACCTGTGTAGGTTTTATTTGATGCAATCGGGTTTCTTTTCCCATAGCCTTTATATCTAATTCTTGCAGAGTCTATCCCTTTGTCCGAAATATATTGAGCAACATTTTTTGCTCTTGCAGTTGATAATTTATCACAATAATCAGGAGGTGGAATATTATTCGTGTGTCCTCCGATTTCGATTACTACAGATTTATTTTCTGCCATAAAATCAAATATTTCATCCAATACTTGTTCTGATTCTGGCTTAAAATAGCTACTGTCTGCTTCGAAGTACAACTCATCAATTTTCAATGTTTGACCGATCGCAATAGAGTTTATGTCTAGTTCGGGTAGGAATTTTTCTTTTTCGATCGTGACGTATCCTTCTGCTTCGCAGCCATTTGCATCTGTAATTTTGTAATTGTGCAAACCATAATTTAGCTTCTTTGCAACAATTCCTTTCTCTTTATTGTCCCAAACGATGTTATATGGCGCTGTTCCCCCCAATACCTCTAATTGACAAAAACCATCTTTTTCCCCTTTTCCACTTATTCTTTCTTGCGAAACAATTTTCGTAGTAATCGGTGCTGGCTCTTCTATAGTGACACTTCTCGAAACTTGATTTCCAAACGAGTCTTCTACAGTAACTGAGTAAGTTCCTTTCTTCAGTCCTTTTGGATTTGTTCCTTTAAGATTAGCTGGACTCCATGTATAGCTATATGGAGCTTTACCTCCAGTCAGTTCTAAGTAGATGCTGCCATTCATATCGCCTTGACATTGGATTGGTTCTTCTAGTAAAGCAAGCAATGACATTTCATCAACTTTTTCTTCTTCCATGGCAAGTTTAAATAAACCAGCACCTTCTGTTCCTACATAAAGTTGATTATTGCGATCACAAGCAAGGCTCAAACATTTTTTGCTAACAAGACCAAGAGAATTGTCGAATTTTTTTATTTCATTCGTAGCAGGATTAAACCTTACCAGTACATCTGAAGCCACATATAGAATACCTTCATTGTCAATAATAATATCATTAATTTTTCCTTCGAATAATCCTCTTTTTAATGCAGCATTATACCACCTTCCGACTCTGGTTGTAGATTCAATTTCCCACATTTCATCATCACTTAGTAACCATACAATATTATAATATTCCGTTATTGCAATCATTTTACTAGATTGTTCTTGGCATTTCCCCCAATCGTCATTTTTAATCCTGAATACACCTCTATCAGTTCCAACATATAGTATGTCTGAGTTGTCTGCATACAAAACATTAATTTGATTAGATTTTAAATCAGAATTCCTATCATTAAGTTTTTTGAAGAATGCTTTTGTATCTTCATTATATAGATAAATTCCTTGATTTGTCCCAACCCAAATTTGTCGATTGTAAACTTCGATATCTGTAATCTGTATTCCGCTTTCGGTTAATTGGTCAATTTTTTCATTATTGTAATAAATGCTATTATCTAATGTGGTATAGATAATACCATTGCCTACTTGGATGAGGCTACTGATATTGGATTGATTAAATTTTACTTGAGGTTCTTTATCTTTTTCCATTAGAGATACCCCAGTTTTTCCTGCTATCCAAAGTTGATTTTTATCGTTGATTTGTAAATCGTAGATGTTATCAGATATAGAAATACCGTTTACTTGACGCAATTTTAATTCAAATTGAGAAAATACATGCGTACTAAGGAGAACAAATATTAAACTAAAAGTGTAAGATTTCACAAGCAATTTTTTGGGTTTTCTATTGTGTAACGGCTGGAAGTTGGTTTATGTCCAAAGTTCGTCAAATTTTTGACATTTATTTAAGAATTTGACTAAAATATACCTAAAACTAATGTCTTAACCATCCGAGAATATCTGCGTCATCGATATAATAATGACCATTGTGATGTTTTAGTCCATATTGGGCTCTGGTGTGCTTTGCCACATTTTGTTGTATTATTTCAATATGGTCATTTCTAACTTTACTGATGATTCCCACATGACCAAATATATTGGTGTCCTTACCTCCAAAAACAACTAAATCACCTTTCATAGGCATTGATTTTCCGCCATTGGCATATTGTTGCAATCCTCGCTCTTTATTGAACCCTCTACCACCTAAATCCTTATTGTAAAACTCTTTGGCATGACCATACGAGTTGGGCATTTTATGATTGTAATGTTCGTAATAATATCTTTTTACAAATTCAACACATTGATACTTCAACCCCAAATTATAGCCATCTGGAGTAGTATTTCTCCCATTTACATTGGTGATCGGACCATTAAAATATACTTTTACTCCATCTAGCTCATCTAGCACTTGACCAACATTTGTATTGTCATAAAAACTGATGCCTTTCTTGCGATTAGAAGATTTTTTAGTCTTACTTGCGTTTACAATTTTATCGCCCTTCGAGGTAAATAATAGACCATCTATGTTACAATGAAATGTAGAAAAGAATAATGCTAAAAGGATAAATCTCATTGTTATTTGTTAGTTTTTCATATCAAAGATAAACATTATATGATTTTAGCTAAATTTTGAGCTTTCATAATTTTCTTAAATTGTTTTCATGCCAATTAAGCTATAATTTCGAGCAAATTTTTTTAACTAAATATGTTATTCCTAAATCATAACAGAAAGCAGCTAAAATCTGTATATTTGAACCCTAAAATTAACACATGTTTGACAGTTTAAGTGATAAATTAGAAGGTGCCTTTAAAACCTTATCTGGAAATGCAAAAATAACAGAGATAAATGTTGCACAGTCTATTAAAGAGATTCGAAGAGCATTAGTAAGTGCAGATGTTAATTATAAGATAGCTAAAGAATTTACTGATAGGGTAAAAGACCAAGCGATGGGTACTAGAAACGTACTTAATGCTATTAAGCCTGGTGACCTAATGGTAAAGATTGTGATGGATGAAATGATCGACCTTATGGGCGGTCAAGCGGAAGGTATATCAGTAAAAGGAAATCCAGGTGTTGTGCTGATTGCTGGTCTTCAAGGATCTGGTAAAACCACATTTACAGGAAAACTAGCAAATTACCTCAAAACTAAAAAGAATCTTAAACCGCTTGTCGTAGCATGTGATGTTTACAGACCTGCAGCCATAACTCAATTATCAGTTATTGCAGAACAAGTTGGAGCAGGAATCTATAAGAATGAAGAAAATAAAAATCCAGTGGAGATTGCCTTAAGTGGAATCGACTTTGCAAAAAAAAATGGATACAATGTCGTCATAGTCGATACAGCTGGTCGTCTTTCTGTAGATGAAAAAATGATGAAAGAAATTGCTGATGTTAAAGAAGCAATTACCCCTAATGAAACACTTTTTGTCGTTGACTCCATGACTGGTCAAGATGCAGTAAATACCGCAGCGGCATTCAATGAAAAGATAAATTATGATGGAGTAGTACTTACCAAATTAGATGGTGATACTAGAGGTGGTGCAGCTCTTTCTGTTAAGTATACTGTAGGTAAACCAATAAAGTTTATTTCTACTGGTGAGAAAATGGAAGACATGGATGTCTTTCACCCAGAGAGAATGGCTCAGCGTATACTAGGAATGGGTGATATTGTTTCTTTTGTAGAAAAAGCCCAAGAGCAATTTGATGAAAAAGAAGCTAAGCGAATCGAAAAGAAAATCAAGAAAAACAAATTTGATTTTAATGATTTCCTTGGTCAAATGAATCAGATCAGAAAAATGGGCGACCTAAAATCGCTTATGAGCATGATCCCTGGAATGGGGAAACTCACCAAAAATTTGGATATCGACGACAATGCCTTCAAAAAAGTAGAATGTATCATTCAGTCAATGACAGAAAATGAACGATCAACTCCAGAGGTTTTAAATATGAGCAGAAAGCGTAGAATCGCTAAAGGTTGTGGAAGAAGTATTCACGAAATTAATATGTTTATCAAGCAGTTTGATCAAATGAGAAAACTGATGCATCAAATGAGTAACAACCCTGCAGCAATGCAAAATATGATGAAAAATCTTGAAAAAATGGGCGGTGGAAAAGGATTCGGATAAGGACCATTCTTGACTCAATATATAAAAGCCACAATTAATATTAGTAAAGTCCTAAGCCCTAAAGTACCATCTAATAAACCACCAAAATACCAATCTCCATGGGTTTCTTTTGTATTAGAAACCAAGACAATTGTTATAACATAACTGATTATCATCGCAATAAAGTAAATAGTCGAGATTTGCTGATTCAGCAATAAATAAACGATCAAAGAAAAACTAACCAGTAATAAACCAATCGAAAGAAATTTACTTAACTTATTTCCAAGTAAATGCACAATGGTTTGTACTCCAATAGTCGCATCTACTTCTTTGTCACGAATATCAAACGGTATTGTAATGGCAAAAACAAACAATATCCTCTCTAGTAAAGCTAAACAATAAGTAGGTATATCAACAAGATTGTAACATGGAATCCCATAACACATCCATGCCCACGTTATTGCTATTAAAAATATTTTTACAAAGTGGATATCTCTTAATCTTTTTCCTTTCGGAAAGATAGGCAATATATAAAATAAGGTAATCACTATGGGTATACTCAACTGTAACTTTACTTGATGAGATAAATGAAGAAAAAAGTACAGAGCAGCTATTCCACTAAGGACAAAATATAAAAATATATGCCTTTGATATGTTCTAATTACTCGATATCGTCCACTTTCTTTAAAAGCCTGTGTCTTATTCATTCCCACTAATCTGTGGAGAGAATAACTGCATATTGTGCTTAAGAAAATAAACAGAATATAATTATAGTTGTAGACCAACTCAAAGGCTAGGTAACTTTCTAACGTAAATAAAGCTGCACAAATACCAATATGCAAACTACTATATAAATAAAAATTCCCTAAAGATTTTAGTACGTTTATCACATCTTAAAAATACTTAAAGTTGTGATTCTTTTTAATCTTTAATAATGTTTCGTAGTATAACTTGATTACATTTTGGATATCATCACAGTGCGCCATTTCGACGGTAGTGTGCATGTATTTGAGTGGAATAGATATCAAAGCAGAAGGAATCCCTCCCGAAGAATAAGCGAATGCATCAGTATCTGTCCCAGTGCTTCTAGAAGAGGCAGCTCTTTGGAATGGAATTTTTTTCTTCTCTGCGGTATCTATTAATAGTTGTAATAACTTTCTATGTACTGCTGGAGCATAAGTAAGTGACGGACCTTTGCCACAAACTGTTTCTCCTAGCTCCGCAGTTTTGAGCATTGGAGTTGTCGTATCGTGCGTAACATCTGTAACGATAGCAACATTGGGTTTTAATCTTGCAGCGATCATTTCTGCACCTCGTAATCCTATTTCTTCCTGTACAGCATTAATGACATAAAGGGTATAAGGTAGCTTCTTTTTGTTTTTCTTTAATAATCTTGCCACTTCTGCAATGCAAAATCCTCCCATTCTATTGTCTAGGGCTCTACCGAAAAAATATTTTCCATTCAATGTATCAAAACCATCTTCAAAGGTAATTACACAACCAACATGGATTCCCATTTCTAATACTTCCTCTTTTGTTGAGGCACCTACATCAATAGAGATATTTTCGACCTTTGGCATTGGGTCTGTTTCCTTTGTTCTTCTGTTGTGGATCGCGGGCCACCCAAAAACACCTTTTACAATGCCTTTATCAGTATGGATATTTACTCTTTTTGCTGGAGCAATCATATGGTCAGAACCTCCATTTCTTACGACTTTGATATAACCATCTTTCCCGATATAATTGACATACCATCCGATTTCATCGGCATGAGCTTCTATTGCAACACTAAATTCTTTTCCTGGATTGATAACACCATATGCAGTACCATAATCATCGAGATGCCATTCATCTACATATGGCTTAATATATTCCAACCAAATTTTTTGCCCAGATGATTCATAACCAGTCGGTGCAGCATTATTCATGTATTCGAATAAAAACTTAGTTGATTCTTTTGTTAAAAACTTCATATTCAGTCGCTTACTATTTTCCCCACGTTTGAGGGTTTGATTTCCATTGTTTTAATAATTCTAATTCACTTTCCTTTATATATTCCTGCTTAACTGCTTCTTTTAATAGAATATCATAGTTTGAAAGCGATGCAAAAGTACATTTTTTTGATTCAAATGCTTCTACTGCGCTCAAAAAGCCATAGTTAAAAATTGACATAACAGTAATTACTTGCGCTCCAATCTCTCTTATACAGTCCACGGCTTTAAGACTACTACCTCCTGTAGAAATTAAATCCTCTATTACTAAAACCTTATCTTCCTTATTAATGATACCCTCGATTTGATTCTGTCTTCCATGACCCTTAGAACTGCTTCTTACGTAAGCAAATGGTAAATTCATTTTCTGAGCAATCAATGCGCCATGAGGAATTCCTGCAGTAGCAACTCCAGCAATGACATCTATTTGATTATACTGTGATGCAGCAGAGACAAATGCATCAATTATGAGGTTTCTTATTTCAGGATAGGAGAGTGTAAGTCTATTATCGCAATATATTGGTGATAAAATTCCACTTGCCCATGTAAAAGGTTTTTGTGGACTGAGCTTAATTGCATTAATTTGCAAAAGTTTTGATGCTATTGTTTGTGCGTCACTATGCATATTGAATTGAATATTATTTTAAAAGCCAATGTACAAAATATACGTAAACGAAAAGCCATTTATCTTCGCTAAACCTTCTAGTAACTTAGCATCATTGGAAAATATGCCAAATGTGATAAAAGCTCCTTATCTCGGTAAAAGTAAATTGTTACTGTCGTATGTAGATATGCTCCTTAAAAGCAAAACTGTTCAAGCAGTGATCTTGACTAGTGATAATACTAAAAAATTACGCGATGATTTTTTTGAATTAATGCGGATCGTACCAGCAGCTGGTGGTTTGGTTATCAATGAATTTGATGAAATATTAGCGATTTTTAGAAGAGGGTATTGGGATTTGCCGAAAGGTAAAATTGAAAAAAAGGAAGGCATCAAGGTCGGTGGAATCCGCGAAGTAATGGAAGAAACTGGAATTTCTGATGTAAAAATTGATTACAAAATAGGGAAGACTTACCATATGTTTAAGCTTAAAGACCAGACAAAAGCCATTAAGCTAACGCATTGGTATTTAATGAAAACCAAAAAACAAGAACTCATCCCTCAGGAGGAAGAGGATATCTTAAAGGCAAAATGGGTCAATTTGGCGTCATTTAAGCATAATTGTAACCCTATTTATAAAAACATCTTGGAGGTTATACGCAAATATGAGAAAAAAGAATCCAAGAGAATTTAGGAAGCAATCAACGCATGTTTAAAGAGTATTAACATCATTCCTAATAGTTTCAAATTGTTAATATTTAATTTTTTTTAACCATTCTGTAACTAAATATTAATTAGTCTCGTTATAGCTTTACAATTACGAATCAATTAAGATGAAACGAAAAAAACTTCTTCCGTTATTTGTTTTAACAACAATCTTAAGTATTTCCGCTTTCGTGTACTTAAATGTTGAAACTAGTCAACTTGACAATTCTTTAAATTTAATTTCTTCAGTTAGTATTAATGAAAATTTAAGTGCTTTGCAATCTACTGAAATAGAAATGATAAAATGGTTAGGTGAATCCATAAAATATTTACTTACGTTGCAGAATTAGTCCGTTTGATTATTGTCTCATTCTCAAATGTGTAACCATTTAATAAATCTTTTATTTTCATTCTTTTTTTACCAGAAATTTGTACTTCTACTAGGTTGATCTCACCATCCTGCGTGGTTATACTTACAAATGTCTTGTTATCCGTTGTTAATTTGCCAACTTCTTTATGATTACATCCCTCCGAATAATTGGCAGTTAAAATTTTTAATGTAGTTTTTTTATCTAATTGACACCAAGCACCTGGATACGGATTTAAACCTCTGATAAAATTATAAACGTCATGTGCTGGTTGGTTAAAATCTATTTCGCAGTTTTCTCTAAACAATTTAGGCGCAGGACAAGCTTTATTATCGTTTTGAATTTTGTATTCCACAGTATCTAAAGCTATAGCTTCTAATGTTTTAAGCATCAATTCACCTCCAGCTTCCATCATTCTATTCCATAATTCACCAGCAGTTTCATCAGCTCCAATACTCAATTTATGCTGAAAAATTAGGTCTCCAGTATCGATTTCATGTTTTAATTTGAATGTAGTCAATCCAGTTTCCGTTTCACCTTTGATAATTGCCCAATTTATTGGCGCAGCACCTCTATATTTTGGCAATAATGAAGCGTGTAGATTTATTGTCCCTAGTGGCGGCATATTCCATACCATTTCGGGGAGCATTCTGAAAGCTACTACCACTTGGATATCTGCCTTATATGCTCGAAGAGTTTCATTAAATTTAGGAGATTTTAAGTTTTTAGGTTGCAGCACAGGAATGTTATTTTCTATAGCATATTTTTTTACTGCAGATTCTAATAGTACTTTTCCTCCTCTGCCTCCATATTTATCAACACTAGTGATCACTGCTACAACTTCATGATCAGAATTATGTAATTTTGCCAAGGTAGGAACAGAAAAATCTGGAGTTCCCATAAAAATGATCTTAAGTTTGCGCATTTGTGTTACTTTCTTGTGAAATAAAACTCATAATTAATGTTAATTAGATAATTATACATAATTATTTATATGCTAATTTGTTTTAATATTTAAATTTTTAATCATGACAGCTCATATTTTGAAAGTATTTACGCTTTTATTCTTCGTCCATTTTAGTTTAAATGGTCAGAATATAACAGTAGAAAATTATGTTTTTGAGGATGGTAATAGAGGTTTCTTAAATATGGTGCAGGTTTCCGTAAAGGAGAAAGGATCAGATCAGATTATTGAACAGGTTTATACTGATGTAAATGGATTTTATAGTGTAGAATTAGATGCATCAAAATCTTATGTGTTTTCACATATCAAAGAAATATTCCAACCAATAGATGTCGAATTCAATGGTAAAGATTATGCTGGGAAGACCAAAGCATTTCTAAAGGTAAAAATGAAACGTAAACCAGGATATCAATTTGAAATTACTTTGGCTCCAAAAAGAGAAAATGAAGACATTCCAGTGGATGCAATTAAAGGGGCATTAATTGAAGTGTATAATAACACTACGGAAAAAGAAGTCTTGGTTTTAAAAGATCATCCTGCACCAGATTTTAAAGTTAATTTGATAAAAGGAAACCATTACACTGTCTTAGTACGTAAAGAAGGTTTTTTAGCAAAGCGAATGGAGGCATTCGTTGATGTCGATGGTTGTATTCTTTGTTTTGAAGGAATTGGGTCGATAACGCCAGGCGTATCTGATAACCTGACAGAAGGAAATGAGATGGGCGTTTTATTGGCAAATGTTGAAATGGAACCTTTATTTAGAGGTAAGAAAATGCAAGTACAAAACTTATATTACGATTTTGGTAAGGCAACGCTAAGAGAAGAATCTAAGGAAGAACTGGATAAAGTGATTACAATGTTTAAAGATAATCCTAGCCTAAATATTGAGCTAGGATCGCATACAGATGCTCGTGGTGGTTCTGCTGCAAACCAAAAGTTAAGTGAAGCAAGAGCACAATCTGCAGTTAGGTACTTAAATAAAAATGGAGGAATAAACCGTTCAAGGTTGATTGCCAAAGGATATGGTGAAACTGAGATTATAAATGTCTGCAAAGATGGTGTGGATTGTACTGAAGAGGAGCATCAGCAAAATAGAAGAACAGAGCTTAAAATCGTCGGTTTCTTAACAACCTTACCTTTAGAAAAATCATTGTACCAAATGAAGCAAGATGAAAAACTAGATCAATTAATTTTGGGTCTCGCTGATGGAGAGCAATTGAAATTAGGCGAAGGACAATCATTGGATGATGTGTTGACAGAAGAAGAAAGAAATGCCAAAAAATTACTATTAGATGAAGCAAAAAGTAATGCAGATGAAAAGGCTAATAAAGTAATCAACGATCTAAAAGATAAAACATCTAATAATAAAACTGATTTACAAAAAGTAGAAAAAGCAATAGAGATTGATAATCAAACCACAACAAAGGCAATGAGTGATGTTAAGCCTGTTTCAGTGGATTCAAAAACAATAAAAGAAGAGCAAGAAGGTAAAAATATTAAAGATAAAAATCTATCCGCCGAAGATGAAGCAATGGCATTTATCAAATCTTCTACAGAAGCATTGAAGAAAGAAGATGCATATGAAGAACCTGTTTTTGAGGATATGGATGTAGTAGAAAATACAGAAATAGATACAAGTAAAAACAAAGATGCTAACTGGAATCCATACAGCTACATCGATGGTCCAAAAATTGTTATCAAAGAATCTTCAGAATTTCTTGCACCAGACAACGAAATTTTCAAAAAACATCAACAGGTTTTTCAATTTCAAAATGGAGATAAAATCCTTTACATGATTGGTCAGTTTGACAATGAGGAAATGGCAAGCGATTTTCTAAACCAAGTAGTAAAAAAGAATTATACTGATGCTTATATTTTAATCTTTGATAAAGGAAATATCATCCAAGATTGAGAATTTACTAAACCTTAAATTTTAAAAGAAGCAGTAACAAAAAATGATCTTCCATCTGATGGAATAATTCCTGGACCTGGGTAACCTGTTGCACGTCGAGTAAAATACGATCGATTAAGTAGGTTGTTGATACCAGTAGAAATCTTAAATTTATTAAATATAATTTCGGCGGTCAAATCAAATACTTGATAGGAAGGAATCTCGCCAATAACGCCACTTCTTAAGTCTCCTTCTGCTGGAATTCTAGAATTTTGCACATCAGTAAATTGTTCTGATAAATAGGTATGTTGTAAAGTGACCTCGAAGTTTTTATAGCCAAAACTGAATCCTTGTTTAAGATTTATCATTGGAATGAATTCTACTTTTTTACCTACAACATTGTTTTCTTTTGAGGTAAGATATTCAGAAAATGTAAACGCGGAATTTATAAAATATCGAATTAAAAAATCTTCTTCGTTAGGATTAATGAATTTAGTGACATTAAAATTAAATAGAGATTCGATACCTGCAATAATTGCTGTTCCAATATTGGCACGAACACGGTTAGCCCTGTTGTCTAATATAATTCCAATCCTGTCATTATACAATACCCCAAACGTCGTCAGATCATAAGAAAGGTATTTCCCTTTTATTCCTTTAATACCAAGATCTGCAGTAATGCCTCGTTCGTCCTTGATCCCTGGATCAACAATAAAAGTAGGACTGACGACCCGTATGTCACTAAATGTGACTGACCTATAATTTTGCGAGAGATTTGCAATGAACTGTAAAGCTTTACTTTTTTTGTAAGATATCCCAATCCCTAATAAGGCAAAATTTCTTCTTAGCAATTGATTATCTTCTAATAAATTATTTGCAATTGCATTACCTGCATTGTCAAAAACAACTTGACTGTATGAACCAATGGCTTCTGTTTTTATATGTTCAATGCGCAACCCTGGCGTAACAGATAGTTTGTCTGATAAGTAAAAAATATTTTCTGCAAAGAATGCCAAATTCAAATTGGGAAAAACAAAATCTGATTGACTAGGGTAGTCTGAAAACTCTGATTGATAAAAATTGAAATCCGCATCTGCACCATTAGATCCAGGACCTTGTTGAGATAGATTATTAGATTTGTAATATTTGGAACCTAACAAGAGTACAGATTTTTTACTCTTTAATGTGTAGTTAGAAAGGTAACGCACCTCTATCCCGTGATTTCTAAATTTACCTTTGATTAGATCTCTAGGTTGAATGTAATTTTCATTATAATCTTTTTCATCAATTGCGGTAATTGGATTTTCGTTTAAATTAATTGGGTTGCCTCTAAATCCTACAGATTTTCTGCTCGCATTCAATCCAAAAGCACTAACCGATAATTTACTTTGGTTTTTAAAAGTTTGTTTGTAATATAGATTTACGAGATTCCAATCTACAGCAAACCAATTTCTATCTCGGGTACTCAATCGAGGATTTTCCGCAAACTGCTCATCAGTTAATCCTCCTGCTTGTTTTGCCAAATATCTAAAATATGTATATTCAAAACCAAGTTTAGCTTGTTTACTAAATTTGTATTCGGTTGCGAAAAAAGCATTGTGTGAAACGTAATTGGAATGAGGTCTATAGCCATCGCCGCGTTTGTAATTGTAAAAAGATTGTATGCTTAATTTCCCCTTATTTATTCCAATAGAATTAAAACTATTGAATGCATTGAATGAGCCATATGTTTGGTTAGTGATGACTTCTATTTTTTTAAAAGAAGGAATCTTTCTCAATTTAAAATCAATTAATCCACCAAATTGAGTTCCATATTGTAATGAACTCGCGCCACGTAAAATTCTAATTTCTGAAATAGCTTCAGAAGGTGGAGTATAATAATTTTCAGGATAGCCAAGAACATCTGCACTTATGTCATAACCATTTTGCCGGGTATTAAAATTAGAAGTACGATTGGGGTCTAAGCCTCTACCTCCCAGATTTAATTGTAAACCACCATCGTTCCCTTCGTAAATATTTAGACCAGCAACTTGAGCGTATACCTGTCTTCCGTTATTGCTAGATAGATTGCCTTTTGTTAAATCTAAAATCACAACCTCAGTTTTTTTACCTGCAAAAATAGAGGTGCCTTCTATATCATTAAGTTGTTTTATTCCAAATAGTTCTTGTTTTTTTGCTGCTATCTCTACATTGGATATACTATGACTTAGTTTGGATAGTTTAAAATCATAGACGCTATTTGCTCTAACCAATACGGTATCCGTTACTGTTGAGTATCCCAATGCAAAAACAGTAATAGTTTGTTTCCCATTAGATATATTATCAAATTTGTATTGTCCAATTTTGTTAGAAAGAAGGATTGTGCCAGATTCATGATGAAAAATTTCTGCATTTTGAATGGCTTCATTATTTAATTGAGAAGTTATTTTTCCAGAAAGAGTAAACTGTCCCAATAGGGTAGAAATATCCCCAAAGATTAATGTAGATAATATGAAAAATTTTATTCTAATCATTGAGTGGTAAGATATGTTTTTGGCAAAGCTCTTTATAACTTAAAGGTAATAAGTTAACATCAGGATTGATAAATGGTTGACTTGCTCTTCCATTAAGTGAAGCATAACTTTCTACAAATACTTCAATGTTTTTATGACCTTGATTACTAAAATGATCGGCAAGAAATTTTCCATATTCTAAGATCATATCTGGTTGCGTAGACATTTGTTTTTCTTGAGTTGGTGTAAGAAAATCTTGATTTTGAACATAAAAACTTTTCCCAGAAAGACTGTCTACAATTTTGAAATTGGCATAACCAGTTTTCTCCATAAGCATTACTCTCCATGAAAATCTATATCCTTGTTCAGTCCAAAATACATTTCCTGGATACAATAGATATCTAAGCGGAAAAATAATTTGGAAAGCGATAAAAGTAATTAAAATCCATTTGCCGATCTTGTCAAAAGTAGAATTAGAAAACGATTTTCCGTTTTTTAAAAGATGCATTGGATAATTAAAATATGTAGCCAATTTCTGAATAATCTTTTCATGAAATTCTGCACTAAAAAATATCAATGTACTTGCAATCATAATATATGGAAACATCCCTATTGGAAATAAAACCCTTGTCAATAAGTGAAAAACAACTACCGCAAGGAATGCCCACTTTCTTGTTGGTTTCCAAAGTAGAAAAAATACAATAAACAAATCGTAGATTGCTCCAGACCAACTGAATAAATAATGAATCCATTGCTCATCTAGCAAACTTCCAATGATGGGAATATCTGACTTTGTAGAAAGCCATATTTTTAATGGTAATGCATCAATAAGCCAATCATAGTTAAGTTTTGCAATACCTGCATAGATATAAACAATTGACAACATTAGTTTTAATACATCTATATTCCATTGTGGGATTGTGGTTTCATTATCTTCATTAGACAGTTTTGCATCGATAGAAAAATAACGATTGGCGGGCAACCATATTAACATAAAAGCGATAATAGAAATGAAATAGTAGTGATTGAGATAGGTGGTTTTATCCATCAGTTCTATATAGGTAAAGGACAGAAAAAACGTAATAATTGAAATGCGATATTTATACCCAATTGCTACAAGTATGGATGAAATTCCACAGAGAATAAATAGTGCATAAGTGTAATCTCCCAATACTTTTACGCATTCAAATCCAGCATACTTAAAATGAAAAATAGGATTTATATATATGGATTCAATCCAGCCATGATACCAAAATCTAACTATGCTAATAAACATCAACAGACCAAATAAAATACGAAAGACCGCCAATGGGGCAGCCTTTGTTTCTTTTTGAAAGTATGAATTTATTTTATTCTTTAGACTAATCGCCATCTGCGTCTACATAATCAACTTGGATATTTAAGGCTTGCATCATATCTACTTTTAAGATGATTACTGCAAGCTGCATTTCATCATACAACAATCGTAATTTTATAAAATCATTCTCTATTTGATCCTTAAAACTATCTGATATATCAGCTAATTTTTGATCCACAACATCCCATTGATCCAAAACTCGATTAGTAACTTCCGCAGTTTCATTCTGAGATTTTACATAATTCAGGTATGCGCTTAAACTTAAGCCTTGTTGAATTCCATCAAAACTATTTCCATTAAAAAAATCTCTAATTGCAGTAGATGCTTCAATAAATAATGCCTTGCTATAAATATTACTATATGGTGCTTCTACAGAATTGCTGATTGGATTACCTGAGAAAACTCCTGTAGGAATTCCAACTTTTCCTGAGCGTACAAATCTCTCATAGTGAAATAAAAAGTCATTGACCATTTTATCTACAGATGCTGTTGCAGACGATCCACTATTACTAATAAATGTCTCTCTGTAGCCTTGCGTCCAGTCAGCATATACTTCCTCCGTTAGTGATTTGATTCTTGTAACAATATCATCAATGTAATTTTGATAATTAGTATTTTGTAACTTGGCTAAAATTTCTTGATCAGTTTGAGCAACCCCATATAATAAATAATCCATTGCTGGGAAACCTTGACTGTCAAAGTTAGATGGTAATGTTAAATTGTATTCTTGAGTAGAAATATTTTGATTGATTAAAGTGGTGTCAGTAGGGTAGATGTTGGTATAATTTCGTAACGTAATTTGCTCGGCTTTTCCAATTTCAAACATTGCAACATGTTGCCAAGATTTGTAACTATTTATATAAGCTTCTCTTAATAATATTAAATTTGATTCATTGGTTTCTGCGATAAATTGATCCTTACTGTCTGCCAATTTATTAAGCGTATTAAGATAGGATTCATAAGAAGGGATAATTATTAAATCCGCCCAATCGGTTAACATAGCTGCTCTATCAAAATTGTCAGTGAACATAGACGTACCACCTTCATTTTTACCACAGGAAATAATTGAGAAAACTAGAAGAGATAATATGAACAATAACTGTTTAGTCAATTTCATTTTCCTTTATTCAGCGGCTTCAGTAATTGTAAAATCAAATTTTGAAGCAATAGATTCGGAAATTTGATCTAGTGTAGATCCTGACACATCCCAAAAACCGTTACCAAACATCAAGCTATTTATAAAACCATCGATTTCCGTCTTATCGAAATATGCTAAATCGTTTTTTGTATTTCTTATAAACCTCAAACTATATACAAATCCAAAACCTTCTGACAAATCGTGAAATGCACTGCCATAATTTTGTGCTGCCAATGCTTTTTTCCCGCTTTGCAAATAATATATCGATCTTACTGCGATTACTTTGGCTAACTCCTCACGTATTATATCTGCTTGTATATCTCTAACAGAATAGTTTTTTTCTACGATTGCTGCCCTTCCTAATTTGAATGCTTCAAAAATAGTAGAGGCAATACCAGCAAAATCAGAATCATTATCCACAGTCGCCACATATTTACTCAAAAAACTATCATCACCTAAGGTTTTAAGTGGATCAGTAACATCTTCTGATGCCCCAAAAAGATAACCATAAGCTTCGTCCCACTTATGTTCCATGGAGGTATAGGTTTTGCCATCCTCTGTAGTTTCTGTATCGTTATTTGCAACATTATTGCCAGCATCTAATACTGATGTACTTAAGTAGTTGTTACAAATTTGATCTATCATCAAAGCGCCAATCAATGACTTATTAATCGCTTGATTGTATTCTAGTCCCTTAGCATTAACATAACGTGCAGTTGATCCGTCAGCAATTTGACCTGCAACACCTATTGCTGCCAATTTAGTGCTGTTAGGGACAACTTCCTCTATATGCGCTTCGATCCAAGAGGCAATTTCGGTTTGTATGATTGCAGATTCAGTAGTATTTGATGAAAAGAAATCTGCTGAGCTTGCCACTTTAGATTTAATACTTTTAGCTGATTGATTTAATAGTGGGTCCGAATAAGGATTTGCGTCACTACCATATTCAGTTTGATTGGAATACATTTCAAGTAGAGTGGATTTGCTGACGTTAAAGTCTCCCATTGCAGCGATTAATTCAGAAGCCATTGCAATCCTTATTGTTTGCCCAGTAAAACTTACAGTAGATGCACCATCTCTAACAAAATCATAGTTTACAGGTGCAATAACTGACGTCCCATCATCTGAGTCATCAGAAATACATGACAAAAGTGAGGTTGAACAAAGTAAGACTAGAAGGCCAATCCTGTTAATCATTTAGGCTTATTTTTATTTAGATTAAATCTAATTAAGTGCAATTATAGGTAGTTTTTACGAATCTAAAAAGCGAAAATCCAAGAATTTTGCAATTATTTAGAAATATTCTAGATAAGGAAGGTGGGCTACATTTTTCTTTGCCAATTAGAACTCAGAAAAAGATAAAGTGTATGTTTTTTGTTGCAAATTTTTATGGTCAATTAGAATGTCATACCAACTATAGTCGCAGAAAGTAAGGAAGCGGTTGATCCAGCTATAACAGCTTTGATACCAAATTCTGAAAGTGTCTTTCTTTGTCCTGGAGCTAAAGAACCAATACCTCCAATCTGAATACCTATGCTTGCAAAATTGGCGAATCCACATAGCATATATGTCGCCATGATGATTGACTTTTCGTGCGTCAGGTGTATGACATTTTCTACATTTTTGAGTTCTGCTAGCTGCGTATAACCAACAAATTCACTCGCTGCTAACTTAACTCCCAATAACTGCCCCATCAACATGACATCTTCTTTTGCAATCCCAATTAGCCACATTAAAGGAGCGAAAATTGTTCCTAATATTGACTCAATAGAAAGTTTCGGAAAATTTGTGTTTGCAGCCATCCAATCATTTAAATATAGATCTCTACCAACAGGAATCCAATCTCCAATAAATCCAAGTATTCCGTTACCCATCGCAATAAAAGCAATAAAAACCAATAACATAGCAGCTACATTAACCGCTAATTTTAGTCCTTCACTAGTACCGTTTGCAATTGCATCTAAAACGTTAGACCCAATCGATTCATTAGATACACTTGCATCTGTATTTATTTCTTCCTCTTGAGGGTATATGATTTTAGAAATAACAATAGCGCCAGGCGCAGCCATTACTGAGGCTGCCAGTAAATGTTTAGCATATAATAGTCTTAAGACAGGATCATCACCACCGAGAAATCCAATGTATGCAGCCAATACAGCACCAGCTAATGTAGCCATGCCACCTGACATAACTAATAGTATTTCAGATTTAGTCATTTTTTCTAAGTATGGCTTAATCATCAAAGGAGATTCTGTCTGACCAAGAAAAATATTACCTGCCACAGACAAGCTTTCTGCCCCTGAAATTCCAAGTAATTTGGTTAATACTTTTGCTAGTCCTTTTACAATTTTTTGAATGATTCCTAAGTAGAATAATAAAGAAGTCAAGGCAGAGAAAAATATAATGGTAGGTAATATTTGGAATGCGAAGATCATTCCATAAGATTCCATATCCATCAGATTTCCAAGCAGAAATTTACTACCAGCACTTGTGTAGTTTAAAATATTGATAAAAAAACCTCCTACAGCCTCAAAAAACCAAGAAATGAAACTCAAATCAATTCTGTAATCACCAATATTAAAGCCTATTTTATCTCCTTTTAGAATCCCTATTGCAAGAAAAATTTGAATGGATAATCCAGTAGCAACCATTTTCCAATTAATTGCTTTCCTGTTATTACTTAATAGAAAGCAAATACCTATTAATGTTGCTACTCCAATTATACCGCGTCCAAGGTTAACTATATCCATTCTCCGAACTTTTCGTTTAGTTGTTTTTAACTGCTATTCAATATTATTTAGTCCCAATTGAAAGTCGATTCAACCCATAATATTATGATAGCTCGAACAAGATAAATATAATCATTGAATTCATGAAAATTTCCCAATTTTCTGTTTATTACTATTCGTTTAAGTCTATTAAAAAATCAAAAATTAGAGATATTACCTCTGAATAGTTTGATAGTACTACTTTGAGGTATAATATTTGCAATTATTTATTAGTTGTAATGATAAATAATGTTGTTCTGTAATATCGATTTTCTTCAAAACAAAAATGTAATCGCTTGTCAATAATAATCGGAATTTCTGGCGGTAGTGGATCTGGGAAAACTACTTTTATTAAAAATCTTGAAGCTCGATTTCAGAACGAAGAAGTAAGCTTTATCTCTTTTGATAATTATTATAAACCAAGAGAACAACAACAATCAGACGGTAAAGGAATTAAAAACTTTGATTTACCTGAGTCAATGGATATTGAGGCATTTCTATCTGATTTAAACGAATTAATAAACGGGAATGAAATCTCTAGAATAGAATACACTTTTAACAATGCAGAATCTATTCCAGAAAAAATCACAATTAAACCTGGTAAAGTTATCATCGTTGAAGGATTATTTATTTATCACTATCCTGCATTAAAAGAAAAATTTGACCTTAAGTTATTTGTTTCAGCAAATGATGAGATTAAAATTATTAGAAGAATAAAAAGGGATAAAGTAGAAAGAAACTATCCTTTGGAAGATGTCCTTTATAGGTATGAAAATCATGTGATCCCTTCTTATAAAAGATATATAGAACCTTATAAATCCGAAATGGATTTAATCATTAACAATAACCAAAACTTTCAAAGAGCAGAAGAAGTTATACAGTTATATATACAGTCAAAATTAAAATAATCACTCATTGAATACAGAAATACCAGTCAATCCTTTTAAGGATACAGAAGAATTATTGAATATTATAAGTCACGGAATAGGTTTCTTGTTAGGTTTGCTTGCTACTATATTATTGGCGGTACATTCTGTGGAAAATGGAGACATTTGGTACATATCAAGTTTTGTAGTTTACGGTTTAAGTATTGTAGTTTTATATCTAGCTTCAACATTGTATCATGCTGCTGCCGATTTGAATTGGAAGAAGAAAATGAGGGTTTTTGATCATGCAGCTATCTATCTGTTAATAGCAGGTTCTTATACTCCTTTCACACTAGTAACACTTGCAGATGACAATGGTATCATCTTATTTTTTGTCATTTGGACTATTGCTATTTTCGGTGTTTTCTTCAAGCTTTTCTTTACTGGTCGCTTTGAAAAATTATCGACAATAATGTATGTGCTCATGGGCTGGTTAGGTGTTTTTGCCATTGGACCACTTATGGAACAACTTTCATACAATGGATTGATGTGGTTAATGTCGGGTGGAATCGCTTATACAATCGGTGCTGTTTTCTATAGTATGAATAATCTTAAATTTAATCATGCGATTTGGCATATGTTTGTACTTGCAGGTACTTTTTGTCATTTTGTAACGGTTTACTGGTATGTGTAGTCAATAATTTTGTTTAGATTCTTGGAAGAAATTGGATATTTCAAAATCAATAAATATCTTTATTTTCAAATTAATCAACATGAAATACCAAGAAAAACAAGAACTCGCAAAGCATTACCAAGATCTTTTAAAAGAAAACAAGTCAATCTCTGAAATTGAAAAAGCATTTGTCGATAAAGGATATAAGTTATACGAAATAGATAAAATTAGATCCTCGGCTAATCAAAAAATACAAGAGGACTATATTGATAAGATTGAGAAATATGTAATAGAAGGAAATTTAGAAGAACATTTCGATGAATTTGACTTGGTGGATAGCGACAAATTTGAAGAACTACAA
>JAHDBF010000022.1:246-3696 GCA_020630525.1 Saprospiraceae bacterium | reverse complement strand
GAGCTGACAATTAATATATAATGTCCACTTTGAATAGTTCCAGCTACTATTTCTTTTGTAGCTAAAGCAATATTTAGTATTGGAACTGCCGCAGTCATCCAATTCATTTCTATGCCAGGCATTAAAGCCAGCATTGCTGGGACAATAACGATAAAACTCAATGGAGTTACAATACTTTGCGCCTCTTTAAAACTTTTAGCCCTGACGACCATAGCTGCTAACGCTCCTGCAAAAAATACGGATAGTGGAATCAACATCGCAAATAGCATTAAGACAAATTTGACATTAATAATATTTCCTAAAACTTCTAGCAGGTCTTCAGGAATATCAGGTAAAAATTTAATAGCAACGAATAAGCCAGTAATCGTCATAGCCGCCGCTGCCAAACCTACCAATGCAATTGTGAGTACTTTCCCCATTAGAATTTTAAATCTCGATGCAGGTACTGTTAATAACGTTTCGATAGTACCTCTTTCTTTTTCTCCAGTAATTAAATCTAAGGCTGGATACATACATCCAGTAAAACAAAAAATGATAAATAAGTAAGGTAAAAAACCGCCGGCAAGCTTTCCAATTTGTTCTTTTTTGGGAGCAATGTCGTATGGATTTAATTCTATAGGATTAATAGACTTCTTTGATATTTCCATATCGCCTAAACGCGCATCTAAAAGATCGTCCTCATAATTATCTACAATTTTGGTAAGTCGATCTTTCACCGATAGATTTGTAGACTTATACCACATATTTACTTTGCCAGTTTCTAAATTTGAGATTTTATCATTAAATCCTGAGGCAAATCCAACCATAACGTCTAGACTATCACTCAATATTTTATCTCTTCCACTTTCCATATTCATGTCTGGAATCAATTCAAATTTGGCGGTATCTAACCTGTACGCAAAATCTTGTGGAGCATCAAGTAAGGCAATTTTGAGTTTTTTGTCTTGTTCTTTTTTTACTAATGTTGCAGACAACTTTGTAACTCCATATAGTATAACAGGTAATAGGATTGCTGGCATTACGATTGCAGAAATTAATGTTCTTCTATCTCTTAATGTATCGATTAACTCCTTTTTAAAAACGGTAAAAATTGTGTTCATATATATAATGAAATATTAGTCTTGAATTAGTTAATTTATTTTACTTATACAGAAACTTGTGAACTATGATCTTGCACAACTTGAATAAAAGCTTGTGTTAGAGATGTCCCAGCATATTTCTCTCGATAGCTATCCATTGAATCATTAAAAATTAAATCGCCTTTTGCAATTATAGCGAGATCATCACAAAGCAAGTCAACTTCGCTCATGATATGAGAAGAAAATATTACGGTCTTTCCAGCTTCTTTACAATCCCTAATTAATTCAATAATACTATTTGCGGTAATCACATCAAGTCCAGAAGTTGGTTCATCGAATATAACAACTTCAGGGTCATGAATCATACTCCTCGCTATACTTACTTTTTGCTTCATTCCAGTAGACATCTGTCCAATACGCTTTTTTGAAAATTCATGGATTCCCATTTGAGTAAATAACTTGTCTTTTCTTTCTTCAAATACATTTTTATCCATATTGTGAAGTTTTGCAAAATATTCTACAATCTCTCCAGGATTAAGCCTATCATATAAATTTGTAGATCCAGTTAAAAAACCAATTTTTGATCTTACAATCTCTGGATCATCTTTCACACTATAACCACAAATTTTAATATCGCCAGATGTAGGCTTCAAAATAGTAGCCATCATACGTAAAGTGGTTGTTTTTCCAGCTCCATTTGGCCCAAGTAATGAAAATACTCGACCAGGACTACATTCAAATGAAATGCCATTTACCGCATTTATAGATGATGCTGTAGTCTGTAACTCTTTTTTCTGTGTTTTATTTAAAGTGTATAATTTCTTTAAATTTTGAACTGATATCATATAGGTAATTAAAAATTATATAGATTGATTTGCAATATAATACATCTCGCCATAATTAAAATACTTATCCGTCCAAACTCCTAGTTTATTAGATAAATCTCTTATTGAATATTTACTTATTAATTTTTAGAAGCTTGTTTCCTATTTCGAATTTACTTTTTTAACACCAGAAATTAATTTTTGCACTAAACTTAATTTTATATATAAATATATTTAATATTATTTGCGTCATTAATGTGGGTGTTTTAAATGATTGATTGTCAGCGCATTAAGATTGTGTCGTAGTTTTGTCGTACAATATAATGCTTATTAATTTACGTATTCAAAACACACCATCATATTTTTATAAGGTCTTTAAACATTGTCGGGGAGATTCTGTTTAAAGCGTACTAAATTTAATAAGACAAAATCAATCTGGCAGTTTTGTTCATATCGTTTCTTAAACAGAAATAATTGGGCTTCTAATTCTGCCACAAACTACCTCAGAATGAAAAAAGGATTTATCCTATTTTTGGCATTTCTATTTTGGAACACAATTTCAAATGCCCAATGTGATGGCTCTGGTAGCATCACTACTGGTTCGCCAGACGTACCTAATGGTTACAATTATAATATTACAGAAGATGGTTCTGGAAACGTAACAATTACAGTTACACTACCAGATGATCCCGCTGGACTAGTAGGAGAATTAAATGGGCCTGGTGGATTTAATGCTGTTGGTGCTGGCGGAGTACTTACTTGGACAGAGCCAATTGCTAATGTAAATATGCCTATTGATATTTTCTTCTCGTGGGTAGGTGCAAATGGGACATCTGATCCAATAGTTTATACTGTTGGAGATTGTGAGCCAATCCCAGCGAGTTGTGACGCACCAATAGCAGATGGAAGTTTTGATACAGGTTTTGGAGCAGATTACGGAGGAGGATTTGGAAATGTATTTCCGTCAGATGCTGGAGCAGGAGAACCAGCTGGATCAATAAAAATGTTTGGCAACTTTTCAGGAGGGTTTGATGTGAGTGGTTTCTTTTATGAGACAGCAGCATGTGAAGGCAGTGAGTATCAGTTAGATGGAATTGCGCAACATACAAGTGGAGATGCGATGATAGGCGGTGGCGCACCAGATGCGAATTGGGTAGTAATAAAGATTGCGTATTTTGATGCAGGCGGAGCAGAAATAGGTGCATGTGAATCCACGATAGTAGATGGCACAATGCCTACAGATGTGAGTTTAACAGCGACAACAAGTTGCGTAGCACCAGCAGGAACAGTATCAGTACAAGCCCTAGCACTATATTTACAACCGAATAACGACGGGGGAGCAGTATTCATAGAGCAATTAGATTTTTGTGAGGTGGTAGATGCGTGCGTAGATTGTCCATTATTAGGATTAAATATAGGAGATGGATGTGATGACCTAGATGCGATGACGGAGAATGATGTAGTACTAGCAGATTGTACATGTGCAGGAACACCAATCCCAGCGAGTTGTGACGCACCAATAGCAGATGGAAGTTTTGATACAGGTT
>JAHDBF010000022.1:0-146 GCA_020630525.1 Saprospiraceae bacterium | reverse complement strand
ACGGGGGAGCAGTATTCATAGAGCAATTAGATTTTTGTGAGGTGGTAGATGCGTGTTCAGGCTGTTCAGGAGTTTCGACAACATTAACTGCAGATGTATCAGAGACAATCTGCACAGGAGATGGTTTTGGTTTAGCCGCATGGCAA
>JAHDBF010000179.1:4554-5614 GCA_020630525.1 Saprospiraceae bacterium | reverse complement strand
TAATGTCTAAATGTTGATAGCACTAGACACAAAAAAAGAGAATACCCAAAAGGATATTCTCTTTTCCAATTCAATTAAAGTAATATAAACGATATGTGTAAAATATTCATTTTACTCAATCTAAAATTTTTCTAAAACAAAATTACAAAGGAGCTTACAGCTACTCGTTTTTCAGCCAATTGCAGCTCTTTTGAAAGCTGTAACTGCCAAGCCTTTACTTACACTACTTATATAGTCTTTGACAGACAATTTATTATTCTTTACGAATTGTTGGTGTAATAAAGTATTGTCCTTCATGAATTTTTTCAAGTTACCTTGAGCAATTCGGTCAATGATATGCTCTGGTTTTCCTTGTTGTAGGGCGATTTCTCTACCTACTTTTAATTCTTGGTCGATAACTGATTGTGGCACATCTGACTCATCTAAAGCAACAGGAGACATTGCTGCTACCTGCATTGCTACATCTTTACCAGCACCTGAAATATCATCAGTAATAGCTTGATTCAAAGCTACTAAAACACCGATTCTATTACCAGCATGGATATAAGGCACAACCGCTTCTCCTTCTAGTTTCTCATACGCATCTACTTCAATTTTCTCTCCAATTTTTCCAATTTCAGAAGTCAAACGCTCTGCTACTGATTGTCCTTCTATATCAGCAGCTAATAATCCTTCTTTATCAGCTGGAAGGTTAGTCAATGCGACACCAGCAATTGCTGTAGCTAAGGCGACAAAAGAATCATTTTTAGCAACGAAATCTGTTTCACAACCTAAAACAATGATTACTCCTTTGGTGCCATCTTCGCTAGTTAAAGCAATAGCTGCACCTTCTGTTGTATCTCTATCCGCTCTTTTAGCTGCTACTTTTTGCCCTTTTTTACGTAGGTGTTCAATAGCTGCTTCCATATCACCGCCAGTTTCTACCAATGCCTTTTTACAGTCCATCATACCGGCACCAGTTAATTTACGGAGTTTGTTTACTTCTTTAGCAGAAATTTTCACATTTGTGCTCATGATGCAAAAGTTTATTTTTATCTATGTGATGAATGATGTTATATAT
>JAHDBF010000179.1:0-4454 GCA_020630525.1 Saprospiraceae bacterium | reverse complement strand
TCTGCATCTTTTCCTCCTGTATCAATACGTTCTTTCTTGCGTTCCTCTAAACCTTCTCTGATAGCACCAACCAAATATTCAGTCAAGATACTGACAGATTTAGAAGCATCGTCATTAGCAGGAATTGGGAAATCTACTTGAGTTGGGTCAGAATTGGTATCGACCATAGCAAAGGTAGAAATGTTCAAGTTTTGTGCCTCTTTCAATGCGATATGCTCATGGCTAATGTCTACGATAAACATTGCTGCAGGGATACGATTTAGATTGGCAATACCACCAAGTACACGCTCTAATTTTTGCTTTTCTCTTTGTAGCATTAATCGCTCCTTTTTTACCAAACCTTTACCACCATCAGCCAACATTTTCTCATAGCTTTGCATCTTTTTGATGGATTTGCGAATGGTAGAAAAGTTGGTCAACATACCTCCAGGCCATCTTTCTGTAGCATAAGGCATCCCTACGCTTTTTGCTCCTGCAGCGACAATATCTTTCGCTTGTTTTTTCGTTGCGACAAAAAGAATCTTACGTCCTGAGCGAGCAATCTTTTTCATTGCTGCTGCTGCACGAACTAATGATTCATTGGTTTTATTGAGGTCAATTATATGAATACCTTTTCTTTCCATGAAAATATAAGGCAACATCTTCGGATTCCACTTCTTTCTTAAATGTCCGAAATGTACATTTGCCTCTAATAACTCCTCGGTAGGAATTCCTTTCATATCAAATATATTTTGAGGATTGCTTGTTTATAGAGATTGAAGTTTGGAAAATACCCAAACTTACTACTTAATTTGAATGCTTTACTTAATTTTTTGAAGTAAGGCATTATAGATACGAGAACAGAGAAGCTGGTTAATAATTTTGTAGTACATTCTTTATGATGAAACAGTACTAAAATTATCCAATTATTAACGCTTACTATATTGCATTGCTTTACGTGCTTTACGTAAACCAGGCTTTTTACGTTCAACCACTCTAGCATCTCTTTTCAAGAAGCCTCTAGCTTTTAGTGGTGGACGGAATTCTGGATTATCCTCACACAATGCTCTACAAATCGCCATTCTGATGGCTTCTGATTGACCTTTAACACCTCCCCCTCTTACATTCACTCGTACATCATATTTGCCTTCTGCACTGACTGTTTGGAAAGGCATTTCCATGTTCTGTGCGATGTGATTGACTGGGAAATAAACTTTGTAATCTTTTTTATTAACGGTCATTTTTCCAGTACCATAGGTCAAAATAACCCTTGCGACTGCTGACTTTCTTCGTCCTGTTGCTTTAATTTGCTCCATGCTATTGATATATGGATTAAAGATTTTTAAATAACACTAATTTGGTAAACATTACGTTTTATAACCAAATTTTAGAATTCTAATTCCTTTGGCTTTTGTGCCTCATGTGGATGCTCTGCCTCAGCATAAACAAACAATTTCTTAAAGAGTTGTCTACCCAAACGATTTTTAGGCAACATTCCTCTTACTGCTTTTTCTACTACAGCAATTGGTTTTTTATCCAACATTTCTTTTACAGATCGTCTTTTTTGACCACCAGGATAGCCACTAAAAGTGATGTATTCCTTTTGGTTCATTTTATTACCCGTCAATTTGATTTTGTCGGCATTAATGACGATCACATAATCTCCATTGTCCACATGAGGAGTGAAACTAGGCTTATGTTTTCCACGAAGCACTTCCGCTATTCTTGTACACATTCTACCCAAGATCATATCCTGAGCGTCTACGACGTACCACTCTCGTTGTACATCTTCTTTACGAATGGATTTTGTTTTGTAACTTGACGTTTTCACAGATTTATCCTTTATGGTTGTAAGGTGATGGAACAAAAATAACTCAATCCATCACAAAATCGACTGCAAAGATACTCATTTGATCTTAGAAAGCAAACTTTTTGAACGAATTACGCAAAACAAAATAACTAAGTCATTGATTTTCAGTTAAAATTTCGCACAAAAAAATAATTGGGTTTAAACAATAGAGTTGAATTGGGTTTCCTTATTCTTTTTTAGAAAGAAAAGAAAACCACTTAAAATTAAAAGTATTATATAATTAACTTGGGCAAAACTTAGGTTGGCAATTACTTTGGGATTATTTCTGACAAATTCAACTCCAATATGGAATATAGAAGTACCTATAAATCCACTTAAAGCAAGTTGTCCTAACCATAATTTTTCTTTTTTCTTTGTCAAATAAATTAAATAAAACAATAGTCCTAGATGGAGTAATATATCATATAAAGGAGTCGGATGAACAGGTAAAAGACTAGGAGCTGTGCCATATGAAAAATACATGCCCCAAGGTAAAGTAGTGCAAATTCCATAACAACCATGCCCTGAAAATAAACAACCCAATTTAGCAATAGAGAATCCACCTAGTGTAGGAATTATTAACTCATCCCATAGTTGCCATAAACTATTACTATTCTTCCAGAAAACAACTATTAATGTTGTAAATATAAGGTTCCCAATTAAAGCACCATACCATCTTCCTCCCCCACTATGAAAAGTTTCTTTTTGTAGCGTTTCAATCAATTCAATATCAGGAGCAATGATGTAATATTCCAATACTCCCCAAATTTGAGAATAGCAATAGCCTCCTACAATTATTATTAGCAGTAAAATACACCAAATAAGTAAATTCATTGTAGGATACTTTTTATTAGTATATTTTTTAATCAACCAAATCAAGGCCAATCCAATACCTAAAATTTGAAATACCCAGTACCAGTCTAGACATAGTGTGCTTAGACATATTTTTTCTACCATATGTAGTATATTGAAAAAGCGTGTAAAAGTATAGTTGCTTTTACACGCTCTAATTTTTTAATAAATTTACTATCTGTGATACCGATAGATAGGCTGGGCATTACTTGATAATACTGAGTTTTTTAGCTCCAACTGTTGCACCTACAATTTTGACCAAATAATTACCCTGCGGCAAATGCATTAGATTCATTTCATATAAATTTTCTCCAGCCTCAACAGGCTTAATGATTGTTTGAATCAATTTTCCTTCTATGTTGTACAACATAATAGTAACTTTCTCTTCCTTATATTGTACTGTTGGCTTGTGGATATAACGAAGATAACATTGACCATTACTTACTGGATTAGGATACAATTGGAAAACATCCATTCCTGAATGTTCCGAGACTATTATAGGAA
The DNA here is from genome assembly GCA_020630525.1 of Saprospiraceae bacterium. Lineage (GTDB taxonomy): Bacteria > Bacteroidota > Bacteroidia > Chitinophagales > Saprospiraceae > JAHDBF01. Next base: position 1,270 of record JAHDBF010000179.1, on the reverse strand, counting down.
CAGTCTTTTGATTCGTTTCGGTAGCACAATCTAGTTGATCTAAGAAGTAAATAGCTTCCTCTACAGTCTTTCCTTTTAATAAATTGTTATGATGTCTCAATTCAGCAATCATTTCTTTCAAAGCCTTGTTTTCTGTTTCATTTTGAATGATTTTCATCATTCTATTTAATGCTAAAATATGACGATTTTGAATTTTGGCGGTTTGATGTGATTGGTATCTAAATGTATGGAATAAATCTTCCCAAGTATGCAAAAAAGTGTCCCATTCTTTTTCAAAAGTGGTATTGCCCTTTTTGGTGTAAACCAAGTGAGGTACATCATGTAATATAAATGGAATCAACTCCTGCTTAAACTTGGCCAACCGACAATCTAGTTGAGCAGAAATAAGGGAAAGTTCTTTTAATGTACTTTTTGTAAATGGTGTGTTTTTGGAGGAAACTAGACGGTTGCAGTTGTTATCATCTCCTTTATCTATAATTTTTACAGGATAGTCTTCTACTTCTCCTTCAGCAAAAATAGAATTTAATGTAATGTTTCCCCAGCTTGATTCTTGTACTGCTATACGCATAATTGTCTCTGAGTTTAGAACTGGATTTAATGTTTCTGGAATACTTATTCTGAGAAAAGTAGTATTCCCATTATAGGTATAAGCGGTATTGGCATAATCTTCTCCAAATGTCTCAAAAGAACTAAATATATTATCTTGATTTAAATCTATTCCTACCATAATATAGATATCTTCTGCGTGTACAGATGTCTGTATTGTTAATAAATTATCTGTATTGTCTCCCTGCTCCAAACTTATTAAACCACATTGTGAATTCAAGGAGTTTTGATTGATAAAGTAGTAATTAGAATAATATCTATTCCAGCTATCAAATAGTCCGTCGTATTCCAAAACAGCATTTCTTGTATAATTTACGTCTTCAATGTAATTGAGATTATCGGTACCTGCTGCTAGGTGAGGACGTTGGAAAATTTCTCGTGCACCACTAGATAATATATTAAGATTGGGTTCACAATCATTATTATAACCCAACATTAATGTTGCCCCTTCTATATCATCTTCTGATAGTTCTAAATTTATTTTTTCATCAAGAAATCCAAAAGTGAGGATGTCTTCTTCATCTGAAGGGTCACTTTTTATAGTATGTGCCAATCCTAGAACATGACCTAATTCATGCATGAGTATATCTGTAATTACCTTGGTGTTGTCAATATTAGAACACAAAAGAAATAAATCCTTAAAATCATCAGCAAGCAAAATATC
>JAHDBF010000021.1:9141-32414 GCA_020630525.1 Saprospiraceae bacterium | reverse complement strand
CTCAATGAAAATCCTGAGTTGTTTAATTATGAACCAGATAGCTTGGTATTGCGTCTTGATAGTTTGAATAGTCCGTATGTCCAAGACTTTTGTATATGGCCAAATGGAGAACGATTAGTGGATTTAAAAATAAGTGTCATTCCATTGGGTTTAGCTAGACCGGGTTTTGAAGTAGACTATAAAGTCATTTTTGAAAATAAAGGGAATATCTTGTCTCAAGGGAACATTAGTATTGACTATCCAGAAGAGATTAGCAGCTTTGTTAGTTCGAGTTTAACTACAACTGACAATGGTGATCGTTTGGTCATTGATTTTACTGATTTACAGCCATTTGAAACGAGATCGTTTACTTTTACGATGCAATTAAATACGCCAACAGATTCACTACCGTTACTAAATGGCACGATTTCTTACAAGGCAACAATTACACCAGAAGAAACGGAACACTATCCACCAGACAATCAGTTTTGTTTAGTACAAGATGTAGTGAACTCTTATGACCCCAATGATAAAACTTGTCTACAAGGAAGTACTTTACTCGACGAAATGATTGGAAATCATGTACACTATATGATCAGATTTGAAAATACAGGAACTGCTGATGCCGTGAATGTGACTATTAAAGATGAAATTGATCCCAATACTTTTGACATTACTACTTTGCGTATTACCGATTCTTCTCATCCTGCATATATGGAGACTAGGCAAAATTTGGCTTCTTTTGTTTTTGAAGATATCTATTTGCCTTTTGAGGAAGGAGAAAATACTGGTTACTTAACTTACAAAATCAAAACTTGGGATCACTTGATGGTTGGTGATAGCTTGAAAAATACTGCAGAAATATTTTTTGATTTCAATGCCCCGATAATAACCAATACAACTATAACCACAGTGGTCACTGACATGGATGGTGATGGTTACAATAATCTAGAAGATTGTGATGACAATAATCCTGATGCATATCCTGACGCAATAGAAATCGCATATAATAATTTTGATGACGATTGTGATCCTTTAACCTTAGATGATGACCTAGATCAAGATGGATTTCCATTTGCAGATGACTGTAATGACAATGATCCTAACATAAATCCAGATGCTGAAGACATTCCAAACAATGACATTGATGAAGATTGTAATGGTGCTGATTTTTTAAGCGCAATACATCAAATTGGAACTACACAAATTTCGATTTTTCCAAATCCAGTTTCTGATCAATTGTATATAGAAGTATCATATACGCTTAATTATTCTGTCCAATTATTAGATTTGAAGGGGAAATTAATTGTAGAAAAAATTAATGCCTCATCAATTTCAATGAACAATGTTAGCGATGGAATTTATATTTTATGTCTAACAGATTTGAACACAAATGAAAGTATTTTGGAGAAAGTATTTGTGAATAAATAAGGTGATTTTTCAAAAACAAAATCCACCCCACTTTTAAAACTAAATCATTTTTTTAGTTTTGCACCTTAAATTATTTATTATAATGTTCAGGTGTTTTGTGCTGATTTTGTTATTGTTGTTAAGTTTTTCTGTGACGGGACAAATAGCAGGCATCGCAGCAACTAAAGTAACAGCTTATAACGCTACTCCAATCACAAAACATACCGCAGAATTCGAACCAACATACAACACTTTTTGGACAGATAGCTTTTGGTCAGAAAATCAATTGATTAAAAGCGATACTACTAATTTTTCTAGTATCGTAAACTGGAGAATTTCTTATGGATTAACAGATGATATCGAACTAGGTCTTCAGACGGATGCCAATGTCAGTTATTCAAATTTGGCAATAAAAGCTAAAATCTATGAAAAAGATGTGCTTGCATTAGGTGTCATGGTTGGTGTTGGAATTCCATTGGCAAATCGAAATACAGACAAGAAAAATAAGGGTATCAATGATGTAAGCAATTACGGAATTGGGGTAATAGGATCTTATGAGATAAACGATAAAAATTCTATTGATGTGAATGTCCAATTTCAAAATTATTTTGATCAATTAGATGGTATACTCGGTCCAGCATTTTTTGTAAGCGCGGATTGGGGATCGTACAGTATTGCCGACAACTTACAGATAATATTTTCTGCTGGTTATCAAGCGGGAAAATCTGACAATATCAAAAACAAGCTATTTAGTATTTACCCAGGCATCTCTATAGAAACTGCAAAAAACTTTGCCATAGCAATAGCAGCATCGCAAGGAATATTTGGAAAAAATATTGAAAAAGGATTTGGACTTGGCGTTTCTTTTACCACATTTTGGCAATAGTAAACTTAAAAAGGATCAGAGAATCTAGCGTCACTTACAAATGATTCATCAGTAAAAGTTTTTAAAAATTCAACAAGATCAGATTTCTCTTGCTCAGACAAATTAATATGGTCGCCTTGTAAAATCCAATCTAAATGTAAATGCGGTTTGATACCAGTTGAATAATGCTCCACTACTTCCTCAAGCGTATTGAATCTTCCATCATGCATATACGGAGATGTTAATTCGACATTTCTCAAACTAGGAACTTTAAATTTTCCATTTCCAGCTCCTTTATCTGCATATACTGTATCTAAACCTATGTTGGTATTTTTTCTCCATGAAGAAGAGTAATGGTTATTTGGGCGATGACAATTATCACATTTTGCTTTACCAAAAAATAAATCCTTTCCCCTTAATTCTGCAGTATTGAAATTGGTAAAGTTCATTTCTTCGCCAATATCAATTTTTGCATTATAAGAAATCAAGGCACTCACAAAAGTATTCATTGCATTGCCAACATTTTCAGCATTAATCCCACTATCAAATACTGAATTAAATATTTCTTGATATTCAGGAATTTCTTTCAATCGATCCACCATCTCATCTGTGCTACGCATTCCCATTTCGATATGATTTGTAATTGGACTTAGAATATGATCTTCCAATGGACCAGTAAATCCTTCCCAAAAACTAGCCGTGTGAAATCTTGTATTTACCAACGACATTGAATTTCGCTTGGTAGGAATATTGTAAAGCCCATCGCTAAATTGTCGTCCATCACTAAAAGCTAAAGATTGCTTATGGCATGATCCACATGAGATAGAATTGTTATAAGATAAGCGACGATCATAAAACAAAATACGCCCAAGCGATGCCTTCAAATCAGTACTATCTTTTCTTAATTCATGATTCAAGAAAAATGGTATCTCACTTTCAAAATAGTCTTCTATCTCTAAATTTGGAGTAACAATTACGTATGGATTCGGTTTGTTATTCAAACATGACTGTAAAGCAAACAATAAAAACAATACTAAACCTAATAATAATTTTTTCATATTACAGCAAATTAAAAGTGATAAGAAAGAATTATCGATCCTGGCAAATCAAAGTGATCTCTAATGATTATTTCAGTTTCTACAAAATCATTATCACTATTAAATTCAGAAGTAAAAGTGTTTCTTGCGAGGTCCGTTAGTAAATAAAATCCTCCTTCTGTATAAATACTTATGCGCGGAGAAAACTTATATTGTAATCCCAAAAAAGGGCCAAGTAAAATTTCTAAACTATGATCTGTATTAATATTTAGACTTTCTCCAGATGGATCGGTTTGATCTTGATTTGTTCTTTGATTAAGAAAATAACCAAAATGAATTTCAACTCCGTAATGAAGGTATCCATTTTTAAATATTTTTCTTTTTTTACCTCGACTGACTTTATAGTCTATATTAAATCTTGCATCGTTATTTGCGGAATCATCGGCATTGTTTTGAAAACTTCCAAAAATGTCAATATCAAATGCATGTCTCACAAAGCGGCCATTATCTTTGTACTTGAAATAATGCAACAAATAATCTCCTCGCTTTCCAATCGTATTATCAAATGGTAAAAAATTGTTTATAAAAGTTGCATCAATACCAACTGACTTTTGGAAGGTATCTTGTTTAGTCGTTTGTGCATTAATTTTGGTGGTTACAAAAAAAGCAAAAATACATACTAAAAATATGGATAATCTTTTAATAACGATGTGTGGATACAAAACTGTTTCTTTTGATTTCATTGTAATTTGGTATTTTAAAACAAAGAATAAATATAATTAAAAAAGGTAATCAATAATCTATTTTCTACTCAACATCACAAATAAAATAATCAGTATCTCCTTGCCAAGGCATAGCTTTATTAATCTGCTTATATCTCAAAACAACTTTTTGTCCCTGCATTTTTTCAAGTTTAGCAATTACAGTTTCATCAGTCACTGAAAAATTCCATGTATCACTTAATCCATCATTTTGGTTTTGGAGATCGATACCTCCCAATTTTAATTGACCTTCGTAAGTTTTAAAAACGTATCCTTTTTTAGAAATCTTTATTAAATTTCCAGCTCTCGTTCCTTCACTATAGGTCCAATTTGCATATAGCATATAAAAACCAAAAGATAAAACACCTAGAAATAGCAACCCAAAAATTAGTTTCTTCAAAAAGCTTTTGGTTTTCTTCACACCAGAGTTGATGCTTTTGGAGAGGTCTTCTTTCTTTTCTTGAATCGACTCTTTTATATCGTCTTTAGTTTCCTTTATAGAACTTACAATTTTCTCATTCTTTTCAGAAATTGATTCTACAAAATCATCTTTTTTGTCTTTTATAGAATCAAGAATCCCTTCTGAATCAGTATCTATATTTTGCTTTATAGCATCCTTACCAGCGTTCAATTTTGCATCATCTTTTGGTGTATCCATAGCCTATATTTTAAGATAAAGTTAGTAATAAATTAGGATTTGAAACAATTCACTTTCAACATTAAAAAAATAATAAAATTAACTAAATACTTAAATTGTATTCTTCCGTAATTTTGAAGAGAAATGGTGGATTACAATCCCAGCGCATACAGCTACGTTAAGGCTATGCTTTGTCCCGTATTGAGCCAACTCCACAGCAATATCTAACATAGGCAAAACATTATCAGAAATTCCTTCTACTTCATTTCCCATCACAATTGCCCATTTTTCATCCGTAGAAATTGTCAACTCATTTAATTCAATAGAATGATCAGTTTGTTCTATTCCAATGACCTTATAACCTTCTTCTTTCAGCATTTCAATACTATCAGAAATAGATTCAAAATGTTGCCATTGCACTGTGTGCTCCGCACCTATCGCAGTTTTAAAAATTTCTTTGTGTGGCGGAACAGGCGTTATTCCACAGAGATGAACAGCCTCAATGGCAAAAGCATCTGAAGTTCTAAAAACAGAACCTACATTGAGTCCTGACCTCAAATTATCCAAGACAACGACAATGCTTACTTTTGTTTGTTCGACAAAAGCTTCTGGCGAAATACGTCCTAATTCTTCTAATTTGAGTTTACGCATTAACTCAACTTATGTTTTAAGGCAGCCTTTATAAAAGCAGTAAATAATGGATGCGGTAGCTCGACGGTACTTTTTAACTCTGGATGAAATTGCACACCTACATAAAACGGATGATCTTCTAATTCTACAATTTCTACCAATCCAGTTTTGGGATTTATACCTGTCGCCTTCAATGTAGACTTTTCCAATACTTCTAAATATTTTGGATTGAATTCATAACGATGTCTGTGGCGCTCAGAGATTGTTATTTTCCCATAAGCTTTATAAGCAATACTTCCCTTTTCTAATTTACAATCATAAGCACCGAGACGCATCGTTCCACCCTTTTGTGTTATCTCAATTTGATCTGGCATTAGATCAATGACAGGATGTTTTGCGTCTGGCTGTACCTCAGAAGAATGCGCTCCTTTATAATTTAAAACATTTTGAAAATATTCTACAACACAACATTGCATTCCCAAACAAATACCAAAAAATGGAATGTTATTTTCTCGTACATATTGGATAGCTCTGATCTTACCTTCAATACCTCTTTCACCAAACCCAGGAGCAATTAATACACCATCAAATCCTTTTAAAGCTTCTTCGACATCACCAGATTCCAATTTTTGAGAATGAATAGGGACAACGGTTACTTTACATTCATTCATTGCTCCTCCATGCACAAATGATTCGTAAATACTTTTATAGGCATCTTGTAGCTCATTGTATTTTCCTACTAAAGCAATTCTTACCTCATTGGTCGGATTTTTATGCCTCCCTAAAAAATCTTTCCATGCGATCAATTCAGGTTCTTTTCCTTTTCTTAAATTTAATTTACGCAAAACGATTTCATCCAATTTTTCTTTCAACATCAATAACGGTACATCGTATATGGTCTTGGCATCCATCGCCTCGATGACAGAATTGGTTTCTACATTACAAAACCTAGAAAGCTTAGCTCTCAATTCCTTAGTTAATTTTCTTTCTGTTCTACAGACTAAAATATCAGGCTGAATTCCTGTTGTCAATAATTCCTTAACGGAGTGCTGTGTAGGTTTGGTTTTTAACTCCCCTGCTGCGCTCAAGTAAGGAATTAATGTTAAGTGCAAAACAATGCAATTCTTTTTTCCGACTTCTTGTTTAAATTGTCTTAATGCTTCTAAGTAAGGAAGAGATTCGATATCCCCTACAGTGCCGCCTACTTCTGTGATGATAATATCATATTCATCCTGATGTTCGAGCAAAGTGACTCGACGCTTGATCTCATCAGTGATGTGCGGAATAACTTGTACCGTTTTCCCCAAATAATCACCAGCACGTTCTTTATTTATAACCGTTTGATATACTCTACCTGTTGTCACATTATTTGCTTGAGATGTAGGCGAGTTTAGGAATCGTTCATAATGACCTAGATCAAGGTCTGTTTCTGCCCCATCGTCAGTGACAAAACATTCTCCATGCTCATATGGATTTAGTGTACCTGGATCAATATTTATGTATGGATCAAATTTTTGGATGGTAACTTTAAAGCCCCTTTCTTGGAGCAACTTACCTAAAGAAGCAGAGATAATACCTTTACCTAGCGAGGAGGTTACTCCTCCCGTAACAAATATGTACTTCGACATTGAAGTTAATTATGGGTTATGAATACTTGATTACGGGATGCAAAGTTATAAAAGATTGAAATTGCTTTGTATATTTTTGCGTAAAATTGTGAATTAATTTTCATTATCCATTGGATATAGAATATATGGGCGGAATTATAATAATTTTTCAGATCCTGGGTTCGATTTGTTTTTTCATGTATGGCATGAAAATCATGAGTGATGGAATCCAGAAAGTGGCTGGACCTACGTTAAGAGGAACACTGAGGAGTGTGACTAAAAATCGCGTTTTTGGCTTTTTAACTGGATTGATAACTACTGGAGTTGTACAATCTTCTTCTGCCACAACAGTCTTAACTGTTAGTTTTGTAAATGCAGGATTGATTACCACTATTGAATCCGTTGGCATAATTATGGGCGCAAATGTAGGTACTACTATTACAGCTTGGATAGTTTCAATATTGGGGTTTAAAATAAAATTGCATTGGTTGTCCATTCCATTGTTTGTACTTGGATTACCTCTATTTTTAAACAAATCTGCCAAATACAAATATCTAGGCGAATTTATAATTGGCTTTGCTTTGATTTTTTTAGGTCTGAATTTTCTTCAAGAATCTTTTCCTGTATCTGCACAAGACAATGGAATTATCCAATGGATAAAAGAAATTTATAAAGGAAATGTTTTTTCGTATTTTGTTATGTTTCTCGCAGGATTAGCGCTAACCATTGTTTTACAATCGTCTTCTGCTGCTATTATATTAACCATGACATTGGTTTTAAAAGGTTGGATACCAATAGAAATGGGTGCGGCAATGATCTTAGGAGAAAATATTGGCACAACAATTACCGCGGAAATAAGTGCTATCGTTGCAAATTACAAAGCAAAAATCAGTGCTAGAATCCATACTATATTTAATGTTTTAGGTGTGATCATATTTGGCATAAGTTTACCAATAATGATAAAGATTACAGCATGGATAACATCATTAATTTTTGGAATAGAAAATCCACTTAATGATATTGATTCAGCTCCTTTTCTGTTGGCTACTTTTCATACTTTCTTTAATGTAGTAACAACCCTCATTTTAATAGGATTTCCGCATTTCTTAAAAAAACTGGCAAGTTTAACCTTAAGGTCAAATGAAGAAAAACTGATAAAAAATGACATCAGTTCGTTAAGCGTTTTAGGAAATTCTCCAGAATTGATTACCGAAGAATTAAAAAAAGAATCTCTAAAATTTGGGTTGCTCGCTAGAAAGATGAACACCAAATTTAAAGAACTAATTAACTCCTTTGCAGAAGAAGAACAATACGCGCTCATAAAAAGAATAAAAGATCTCGAAGATGAAACTGATGAAAAAGAGGTCGAAATAGTCTCTTATATTACAAAACTTACCATGAGTGAGAACACACCACGTACCAGTATACGTTTACGCTCAATAATTGGTATCTGTCAAAAACTAGAGGAGATTGGCGACCTATATCAACTAAATGCAAATGAAGTTAAAAGAAAGGTAAAAAAGAAAATATGGTTTAGCCCAGATCAAAGAGGAAACTTAAATTATGTCATTGACCAAACGGAATCTGCATTCGAATTGATGCTAAAAAATTTGGCTAATCCTCATTACTCAAAGGTCGATAAATCCGAATCTAAAGAGACAAGAAATCAAATAATGAAAAAGATTTCTAAACTAAGAAAAAATGTTTTAGAAAATGTTGATGAAAAAGAAGAGAATGTTCAATCCATGATTATTTACAACGCTATGCTCGCTTCAATGGATAAAATCAATTCTTACATCTATGATATTTCTAAAAATATTACTGGAGAGATTTAACGAGAATTTAGCACTAAAAATCTATTCTAAACTTCACATTTATTCTTCTTGAAGTCAAGAAATTTGGAATCGCATAAAATTGGCTACCTATCGTTTTTACCCAAGTATTGGAGGCTACATTTTGTACATTCATCATATTAAACACTTCAAAACTGATCCAACTTTGCTCTGTAAATCTGAGAAAATGCTTCGGTTTTGTGGTGCGCTTTTTAGCATTCCACAGCATATAAGAAAAGCCGATATCTGCTCGATAATAAGGTTTAAATCTGTACGTATTTCTAAAAATCAAATTGTTATCCTTAATCCCAAAAGGCAAACCTGTCCCAAATGACATATTCAATTGCATTTTGAAATTTTCATTTTTAGGAAGATAATCTTGGAAGAATATCGATACATTTAGTAATTGATCTGTAGGTCTAGGAACATACTTTACCTCTGTTGCAATTGTATCACCGACTTCTCTTTGTAAATGGGTAATTCCATCAATAGATTCCCTAACATTAAGCAAGGAAACATTAACCCATGATTCTGCATCAGGGACAAATTCTCCATTGACCCTAAAGTCCCAACCCCATACGTATCCGCTAGCGTCATTATCACCGGAATATCTTATTCTTACATTATCAACTTCATAGGAAACGAGATTTTCTAACTTCTTGTAATAGAATTCTGTAATTAGTTTAAAAGGTTTTTTACTGATTTTGGTCCAATTCAAATCTTTCTGAATTCCTACTATTACATGGGTGGACTTTTGCGCTAAAAGGTCTGTATTTACCTCTCCGTTTTCTCGACGCATTTCTCTATAAAAAGGAGGTTGATAATAAATTCCTCCAGCAAGTTTATAAGAAATATTAGATTTTGATTTTGCAGGTCTGAATAGTAATTGTCCCCTAGGACTAATATTAAACTCTTTGTTTAATGACCAATATGTGGCACGTACGCCAGCATTAATGCTTAATTCGTACTTATCTGATTTATCAATACTATACGTATTTTGGGCGAATGCAGAATAACGCATACTAGTAAGGTTATTCACAGATTTAAACACTTCATTAAGTAAAACTTCATCTTGATTAAAAGGAAGTGAGTAACCTGCAGAGTCTAATCTTTCCCATTCGTTTAATTCATCTTCTATTAATTCTTCTTGGGCTTTTATCCCCCATTGAATAAAGTTTCGATACCGTTCATTTTTACTTTGGATTTCTAATCCACCTTTGTGCTGTACATTCACAATCCTATTATACAGATAATTTCTGGCAAACCCATGTTGAAGTCCTAGACCTAATACTCCGATTTCCTCTCCTTCTCCATTGCCACCCAAGTCTGTTTCTATTTGACTTAATCTATAATATCCTAATATATCGAATGTTTCTTGTTCCAAGTTACTATATACGCTTGATAGCAACTTTAGATACAATGGATGTTTGGCTTTTTGGGGAATATAAGTTAACGACATACCTCCCATACCGTTGGTAAAGCCATCTTTTTCGGAACCCTCATAAGCGACTGCAAACTGTATCGTTTGATTGATTAACCCTGTTGTTGTGGTTCTAGAGAGTGGGACATAATTGTACACACTATTGTTATAGTTACCTAGCACTCCGATTTGCAATTCATTGGTAATATCATAAGTAAAATAGCCTTGTACATCTGTAAAACTAGGTACATATTCTCCTTCTATATCAAGAGAGCCTAGAAGATAAGTTGTAGTTTTATATCTAGCACCCACCAGATATCTAAACTTATTGTAAGCATTTGCGCCCAGCTTTTTACTACCTTCTATATGCGCTGATGCACCCAGTAAACTTGCTGATGCAGAACCTTTAAATTCCTCTGGTCTTTTGTATCTCACATCTAAGACTGAACTCATTTTGTCTCCATATTTAGATTCAAAGCCACCAGAAGAAAATGATAAATCTCTTATCAAATCAATATTAGGAAAAGTCAATCCCTCTTGCTGAGAACTTCTAATAAGTTGCGGACGGAAGATTTCAAAATCATTGACATAGACTAAATTTTCATCGTAATTTCCACCTCTTACATTATATTGTGAACTCAATTCTCCACCAGTACCGCTTGAGGTACCTAAGGCAATGTTTGGCAATACACTTTCAAAGTTTCCAGATGCGGTCGGTAATTTTATCAAATCAGTTACTTCCTCCCTAACCATCCCTATATCTTCTATACGCGAATCTCTGATAACGATACCAATATCCGTTTCCTGCGAAGCCAACTTAACTTTAATATATCTTTTGCCTCCCGAAGGCATAGATTTTATAGAACGTTCTGCTTCATGATAACCAACTCTATTAACTACTATGGTATGTTTTTCTCCAGAATTCACTTCTAATCTAAAACCTCCTTCAGAATCTGTTTCACTTGAGTTTGTTGTCCCTTTGATGTACACGGTTGCAAATTCAACCGGCGCTCCAGTATCAAGATCATTTACCAATCCAAAAATCACACTGGTATCTTGTCCATTGGTTTTTAAACAAAATAGTAAAGTGACAATAAGTAATATATATTTCATAAAAAGACTAATGCTTATACCTAAAAATGTGATGCCAAATCGTTCAATCTAGTGGCTGCCAACATAGGATCATCCGCCTTAAAAATACTACTACCTGCAACTAGGATATTGGCACCTGCCTTAAGTAAAATTTCTGCGTTTTGTAACCCAACTCCACCATCAATTTCTATTTCAAAACTATAATTATGAATTGCCCTTAATTCATTTAATTGTTCGATTTTTTTAATCGTATTGTAGATAAATTTTTGTCCACCAAATCCAGGATTAACTGACATCAACACTATAACATCTACATCTTCCAAAATATTTTGAACAGTTGAAATTGATGTATGTGGATTTAAGGCTATTCCAGCTTTAGCTCCTGTCTCTTTGATTTGATAAATTGCTCTATGCAGATGATTACTTGCTTCGGCATGAATAGAAATAATATCTGCACCAGCATCTCTAAATTCTGAAATGTATTTCTCGGGATTTACTATCATCAAATGGACATCTATTATTTTGGTGCATTTGGACGCCATTTGCTTTGTAATATTTTGTCCGAAAGAAATATTAGGAACAAAAACTCCATCCATTATATCAATATGCAAATGCGAAACGGGTGAATTGTTTACAAATTCAATATCTTTTTCAAGATTCAAAAAATTTGCTGCCAGAATACTTGGAGCTATTGATGCCATTACATTACTAATTTTACTCATGCGAATGTACGGAATCTTACCCCAGATTTTTAATAATATAAATTAAGTCTTTGCAGAATAGACATTAAATTGTTTCGGGACATTTGCTTTTATTAATTTTCCGTAAACACGAGCGGCAGTAACAATGTCCTTTTCACAATAAACAGTAATCCTTTTTAAGTTTTTTTCATTCCAATAAACGTGATTAACTTCACTACCATCAATATCATCTTTAGGTGATTCAATATTAAAAATGGCAGCCAGTAAATCTAAAGAAGTATAATTTTTATAGTCTCCAAAACGCCATAATTGAAGCGTATCTTGAATATGGGTAATTTCCCATGGTTTTTTACCTTGTAAATCTATCAAGTTAGGTAATTTTACTGAATGAACTGTCATTCTTCGAGCCAAGTAAGGAATGTCAAACTCTTTAATATTATGCCCAACTAATGCATATTTCTGACTATCCTTGAATTTGGAATTCAAAAGTTTGCTAAATTCCTCTAGTAGATTTGATTCATTTTGATGATTAAAGCTTTTTACTTTAAAATCATAACCCATTCTACTTTCAAAAAATCTGCCAATAGAAATACAAATAATTTTTCCAAATTCAGCATAGATTCCAGCTTTCTCAAAATATAAAGCTGCAATTTCCTCTTCTGATAAGTCTTCTTTTTTACTTAAGAAATTACATTTTCTCTTCCACAATTTCTGGATTCTTTCGGGTAAATCATGAAAAGAATTGGCTTGAGAAGCGGTTTCAATGTCGATAAAAATCGTATTGAATAAACTAAATTTCTGTCTCATTAAATGGTTTTCTTTATAAGTGTCAAAAATAACTCAGTGGAAACCCCAATTAGTAAAGTTTTTTTTACTCGGGGAAACCATAATTTTTTGCCATTAAGGATGTATAATTGATTAATTCTTTGATATTTGTACTTACAGAATTTAACAATTACACTATGGCTTCAAAGAATAATTTTACCGCAATTGCTTCCATTATCATTCTACTTCTCCTTGGATTAGCTGCATTTCAATTTTATAAGACCAATCAACTGAGTAAAAAATTGGCAAAAACAGAAAGTAGCTACAACGAATTAGAAAAAATACAGACCGAATTAGAACAAGATTATGAATCTGCTCTTGCTAGCTTAGAAGAAAAAAGAGGCGAAAACCAAGAATTAAATACCTTAATAGATCAACAAAAAGAAGATCTCAGAAAACAAAAAGACAAAATAAATGGACTGATCTGGACAAAGAAAGAATTGTCAAAAGCTAGAGAAGAAATGAGCCTGATGAATGCTAGAGTTTCTGGATATTTAGATCAGATCAATAAGCTAAAACAAGATAATGAGCTATTAAGCTCAACTAATCTGAAGCTTTCTAATGAAAACGAAATATTGACGGAAGACGTAAAAAATACCAAAGCAGCAGTCAATAGATTGGATTCGGTTAGGGTTGTTTTGGTCAATCAGACTGAAGATTTAACCAATGAAAATAAAGACTTAGGAAATAAGGTTGACCTTGCAGAAGCTATCAAGTTAAATAGTATAGAAGTTCAAGGCTATTCTTTTAAAAGCAATGGCGATCTCCGTTCTAGATCTAGAGCTAAAAACATTGAAGTTTTAAGATCCTGCCTGTCTACGGAAACAAATTTGGTAACACCAAAAGGTGAAAAAGAATTCTACATAAGAATAGTTAGTCCTTCTGGTGAGACCTTAAATACCACTGATATGGAAGGTAATGTAATCACCAACAAATTGAATGGTGAAGAAGTAAGATACACCACTAATGGTACTATAGCGTATAATCAAGAGGATACAAATTTCTGTATTGATTGGGAGCCAGCAACTAAACTATCTGGAGGAAACTACGGAATAGAAGTATTCAATAATGGTTATTTAGTAGGCAAAGGAAGTTTTGACTTAAAATAATTGCAACAATAAAGCTACTATAGTAGTTATTAATATTCTATGGTAGAATGGACATTTAGTGACAAAAAATCCCTTCCAGAAAAAGACCCTTTTGAAAAACTGCACAAGTTATTCATGGAGCTTTTGTTACATTCTTCTGGAAATGTGGAGGAAGCTTTATCTTGGTTGACAGAGCTAGATAGACAATATGATGTTTCTGACAAAGATTACAGCGTTGGCGATTTTATAAAAGATTTAGAAAAAAAAGGACTAATAAAAAAAGCCAAACTAAATGACGAAGGATTTAATCCTACTTCAAAACTAGAAATCCAATTAAGAAGGCAAGCATTATCTGATATATTTGATGACCTAAAAAAGTCTAAACAAGGGAAACATCTTACCAAACACTTTGGCAAAGGTGATGAGTTTTCAGAAGAATCAAGACCGTTTGAGTACGGAGATAGATTAGACAAAATAGCGATCTCGGAATCACTAAAAAATGCGCAAATAAATCACGGTATCGATGATTTTAAACTTACACACAATGACCTACAAATAAGAGAAAGTTTTTATCAATCCCAGACCAGTACTGTACTGATGATTGATATTTCTCACTCCATGATCCTGTATGGTGAAGACCGTATAACTCCTGCCAAAAGAGTAGCGATGGCATTGGCAGAACTCATTACGACACAATACCCAAAAGATACGTTAGACATATTGGTATTTGGAAACGATGCATGGACAATTGAAATAAAAGACTTGCCCTACTTAAAAGTTGGACCATACCATACCAATACCGTTGCAGGACTAGAATTAGCAATGGATATTCTTAGAAAAAGGAAGAGTACCAACAAACAAATCATGATGATCACAGACGGGAAACCGACTTGTATCAAAAAAGGAAAAAAATACTATAAAAACCCTTTTGGATTAGATAAAACGATATTAAACAGGACATTAGGCCTGGCAGTAAAATGCAGAAAACTCCAAATCCCTATCACTACATTTATGATTGCTAGAGATCCATATCTAGTAAACTTTGTAGATCAATTTACCAATGCCAATAACGGAAAAGCTTTTTATAGTTCCCTAAAAGGTCTCGGTGAATTTATTTTTATGGATTACAAATCTAGCAAAAGAAAAAGAAAAAGATAATGAATATTGAAAAGATAAAAACATTGGGAGACTTGAAAAAATCAGGTTACCAATCAAGACATATCAAAGACGAATTAAGAAATAATCTAATAACAAAATTAAAAACCAAAGAACCTTTATTTAAAGGCATTCTTGGATTTCAAGATACCGTAATTCCCGAATTAGAACGAGCGATTCTATCGAGACACAATATTTTATTCTTAGGTTTAAGAGGTCAAGCAAAAACAAGGATTGCGAGATCTACTACTGAGCTTCTGGATGAATATATTCCTGCAATTGATGGTTCCGATCTTAACGATAACCCATTGCATCCTATCTCTAGAACTGGAAAAGATATTGTCGAAAAAATGGGCGATAAAACACCTATAAAATGGGTTCATAGGTCAGAAAGATATGTAGAAAAGCTAGCAACTCCTGACGTGAGTGTCGCTGATCTTATTGGAGATGTAGATCCTATAAAAGCTGCTACGCTAAAACTCCCTTACTCTGATGAAAGAGTCATTCATTTTGGTTTGGTACCTAGAGCACATAGGGGAATTTTTGTAATAAATGAATTGCCAGATTTACAACCTAGAATCCAAGTTTCTCTATTTAATATTCTCCAAGAAGGAGACATTCAGATTCGAGGATTTAAATTGAGATTACCACTTGATATCATGTTTGTGTTCACAGCAAATCCTGAAGATTATACAAATAGAGGGAGCATCATAACACCTCTAAAAGATAGAATTGAATCTCAGATTATCACGCATTATCCTCACCATATTGAAGAATCTAAAGAAATCACTAGACAGGAAGCCAGAATTTTGAATGAGCAATCTTCTGCGGTATCTATCAGTGAAGAAGTAAGAGATCTATTAGAAATGATTGTTTATGAAGCAAGAGAAAGTGATTATATTGATGAAAAAAGTGGTGTTTCTGCAAGATTAAGTATAACTGCATTGGAGAATTTGGTCAGCACTGCAGAAAGAAGATTAATCATTAACAATGAAAAATCTACACACATAAGAATAACCGATTTTTGGGGTATTATCCCTGCCGTTACTGGAAAAGTAGAATTGGTTTATGAAGGTGAACAAGAAGGTCCGTTTAATGTAGCAATGAATATCATTCAAGATGGAATTGAAGATTTATTTACAGATTATTACCTCGACCCTCTAGAAGTCGATGACGAAGAAAGAGATCCTTATGAAGTCATTAAAATGTGGTTTGCAGCGGGAAATTCACTCGTTCTAGGTAATGATGACTCAGATAAAGAGTATCAAGAAAAGTTAGATTCTGTAGCAGGTTTAGAAAAATGTGCTGCCCATAATCCAAAATTTAAAGAATACAAATATTTTTGGATGGAGTTGATCCTGCAAGCTTTAGCAGCAAAAGAAATCATTGAAGTGTTAATAGAAAATAATAAAGTTCATTTTAACGATTTCCTATCAGATAGCTTATTGGATTTTAACGATGAATTTGATGCTATTTAACAATATATTAAAGGTATAAATATCAATTTTTACTCACCTTTGTATCAAAATACATTTGATGAAATTCATACTGTTTTTAACTTGTCTAATTGGTAGTACTTTTAATGTAAATGGTCAAGCAACTAATGAGCAGAAAGCCATTGACATTCAGTTTAATACCAGATTAATAGAATTGGGAGAGGTAAAGAAAGGCGAAACCAAAGAAATGCAATTTGAGTTTACCAATGTGGGAACTGATGCCATTGAAATAGACCTAGTTTCATCATGCGAATGCACAACTGTAGAGTATCCAAGAAAAGAAATAAAACCTGGCGAAAGCGGAAAATTAGAAGTCGTTTTTGACAGTACTGAAAAAGAAGAATCAGAAACCGTAGATATAGATATTATCCTAAAAAATATTGTTCCAGAGACCGATGCCCCGCATTTTGAAATTTTAAATTACTCCTTTATCCTCGTAGAATAGCCTCGGACTTCTTCTTTATTTTTGTTTCAATTGATTAATTTGGAAGCATAAATCAATCTGAAATGAAAAATCCTATCGTACTTCTGTTAATAATTGTTGGAATTATAAATTTTCCAACAACTACGCAAAGCCAAGAAAATCCCTTAGAAAAATATTATGATGCTGTAGAGTGGCGTCACATAGGTCCATACCGCGGTGGAAGATCATGTGCAGTAACTGGAGTTCCTGACAAACCTATGTTGTATTATTTTGGATCGACAGGTGGAGGCGTATGGAAAACGCAAGATGGTGGTCAGTCATATGAAAATATATCCGACGGTTTTTTTGGTGGGTCAATCGGCGCAATCCAAGTAAGTCAAAGTGATCCTAATGTGATATATGTGGGAGGTGGTGAAAAAACGGTAAGGGGAAATGTTTCTTTTGGTTATGGAGTATGGAAATCTCAAGATGCAGGAAAAACATGGAGTCAAATGGGATTAGAAAAAAGTAGACATATTTCTCGCATTCGAATTAATCCTAATGATCACAATATTGCCTATGCTGCAGTAATGGGCGACCTCTTTAAATCTAGTGATGAGCGTGGCATTTATAAAACCATAGATGGAGGCGACACTTGGAAAAGAGTATTGTTTGCCAACAAAGATGCTGGTGCAGTAGACCTAATCATTGATCCCAATAATTCAAGAATACTGTATGCAACGACTTGGAATATTCGCAGGACGCCTTATAGTTTATCAAGTGGAGGTGATGGTTCTTCAATATGGAAAAGCATTGATTCTGGTGAAACTTGGACTGAGATTAAAGAGAATAAAGGATTACCTGAGGGAACGTGGGGCATATCCGCTGTTACAGTTTCCCCAGCAAACTCAAATCGTGTATGGGCAATAATTGAAAATGAAAAAGGAGGTGTATATCGATCTGATGATGGCGGAGAAACATGGAAAAAAACCAATGACGAAAGAAAACTAAGACAAAGGGCATGGTACTACACTAGAATCTACGCTGATAGTCAAGATGAAAATATTGTTTATGTTGTAAATGTAAATTATCATAAATCCAACGATGGCGGTAATTCATTCGAATCGTTCCGAGCTCCCCACGGAGACCATCATGACCTGTGGATTGCACCAGAAGATAATCAAAGAATGATCATTGGTGATGATGGCGGAGCGCAAGTATCTTACGATGGAGGTGGAAACTGGAGCACCTATCATAACCAAGCTACTGCACAGTTTTATAGAGTCACTACAGACAATCACTTCCCTTTTAGAATCTACGTTGCTCAACAAGACAATAGTACAATCCGTATTTCTCATAGGACTGAAGGATGGGCAATAACAGAAAGTGATTGGGAAAGAACGGCAGGTGGAGAATCGGCACACATTGCTGTAGATCCAAAAAATAATGACATCGTATACGGGGGCAGTTATGATGGTTACCTCACAAGGTTAGATCATAGTACAAATTTAGAACGTGCTGTAAATGTTTATCCAGACAATCCAATGGGACATGGTGCAGAAGGGATGAAGTATAGATTCCAATGGAACTTCCCTATCCTATTTTCAAGATTTGATAAAAACAAATTATTTACATTTTCTAACCATGTGCATCAAAGCACAAATGAGGGACAATCATGGGAATTATTAAGTCCAGATCTTACGCGGAATGATCCAGAAAAGCTAAAATCTTCTGGAGGTCCGATCACTCAAGACAATACCAGTGTAGAATACTATTGTACCATTTTTGCAGCAGCAGAATCATATAAGGAAGAAGGTGTGCTATGGGTAGGATCTGATGATGGATTAATGCATATAACTACAGATGGTGGAGAAAACTGGCAAAATATCACACCTTCTAATCTTCCTGAATGGACAATGATAAATTGCATAGAAGCAGATCCTCACAATGCTGGTGGCGCATATATTGCAGCTACATCATATAAGTTGGGTGATTACACTCCCTATCTCTTTAAAACAAAAGATTATGGCAAGTCTTGGCAAAAAATTACTAAAGGAATTCCAATAGAGCACTTTACCAGAGCAATAAGAGTTGATCCCAATCAAGAAGGCATGTTGTATGCTGGAACAGAATCTGGAATGTACGTTTCATGGGATGATGGAGCAAATTGGCAAAATCTACAAATGAATCTGCCTATAGTTCCTATAACTGATCTTACCATTAAACAAGATAAACTTATTGCCTCTACACAAGGTCGATCCATTTGGATGATAGATGACCTTTCTGTAATCAGAAATGCAAAAAATCTAAGCAACAATACTACAGCGTATCTATTCAAACCGTTAGATAGCTATAGGATGAAAGGAAGTCAAAATAAGAAAATTAAAGGCGCAGGAATAAATCATCCCGGAGGTGTAATGGTCAACTATTATATTGAAAAATTCGATGAAGAAAAAGACAGCATCTCTTTGACATTTTATGATAATGCTGGAGATACTATTAGGTCATATTCTTCATTTACAGATAAAAAAGAAAACAAACTAAAAATAGAAAATGGCTCAAATCAATATGTATGGAATATGAAGTATCCAGATGCGGCTTCTTTTGAAGGAATGATAATGTGGTGGGGATCTATGGCTGGACCAAAAGCAATGCCTGGAGAATACTCAGTAAGTTTAAATTACAATGGAGAAATACAAAATCAAAAATTTAAAATACTAAAAGATCCGCGAACAAATCTAAGTGATGCTGAAATGGAAGAAAATATTGATTTTATAAATGAAGTCAATAACCTAGTAACAGAATCTCATGAGTCTATAAAGGAAATGCATAAAATCAAAAACCAAATTAATAATTATAAAGACTTAATCACTGATTCCATAGTCTTGAATAAAATAGAATCCGTGACAACAAATTTAGATTCATTAGAAAAAGAATTGTATCAAACTAAGAATCAAAGCAGACAAGACCCACTGAATTTTCCGATAAAGCTTACCAATAAATTGGCTCACTTAAATTCATTAATTCAAATTGGCGATTATCCTCCGACTGATGGCATGATCCAAGTAAAAAATGTAATAAGTGCAGAAATTAATACCGTACTTGATAGCTACAAAGCAATAAAAACGAAAGACATTCCGGAACTGAATAAAATGATAAAAGAGAGTGTTACCGAATTTATAAAAGTGGAATAAAATTGTTAATCCATTAATACTGCCATTTAATTGCTAATATTTATGCAGTTTTTAGGTATTTATATAACAAAGGCAAAGCATACTCTAATCAGTAATTTTGTTCAAATATTTCAAATTAATGAATAGTGTATAATTTACTTTTTTGAAGGCAAAAACCTAACGCTTAATCAAAGATTATGCAATTTTTCTCCTACTTTTGGTAGCTAAAATCAACCGTATTGGCAAAAGCAAGTAATAACAAGGTCACACCTCTGATGAAACAATATAATGAGGTAAAACAAAAGCATCCCGATGCAATATTGTTGTTTAGAGTTGGAGATTTTTATGAGACTTTTGGTGAAGATGCCATTACAATTAGTAAAATATTGGGAATTGTATTAACGGCGAGAAACAATGGTGGATCAAAAATTGAATTGGCTGGATTTCCTTACCACTCTGTAGATCTCTACTTACCCAAAATTGTTAAAGCTGGTTATAGAGTAGCAATCTGTGAACAGCTGGAAAAACCTAGTAAAGAAAAAAAGATTGTAGATCGTGGCGTGACTGATATTGTAACACCAGGTGTAACTTTCCATGACCATTTGCTAAATCATAATGAAAATAATTTTCTTTGTTCAATACATTTTGAGCAGAAAGATCAATTAGGGATCGCATTTTTAGATATTTCAACAGGAGAATTTTTAGTAAGTGAAGGTTCTAATGCATTGATAAAAAAATTGGTGCAAAGTTTTAATCCAAGTGAAATTATCTATTGTAGAAACAAAAAAGACACTTTAAATTCTCTTTTTTCCAATGACTTATACAGCTATCCGTTAGAAGACTGGATTTATCAATTCGATTATGCTAGAGAACAATTATTAAATCAATTTCAAGTCAATTCTCTAAAAGGATTTGGGATTGAAAATATGGCAAAAGCACAAATCGCTGGAGGTGCCATCCTTCACTATTTAAATATTACAGAAAATAAAAGACTCAACCATTTAGTAAGAATAAACAGAATTCAAAATCAAGATTTCATGTGGATGGATCAATTCACCATCAGAAATCTCGAATTGGTACGGAGTAATCACCCAACAGGAACTGCACTTATCGACATACTTGACAAATGTAAATCCCCAATGGGTTCACGTCTACTTAGGAAATGGATACTATTACCTTTGGTAAATACAACTCAAGTTCAACGTAGATTAAATATGGTCGAGTATTTTGTTAATCATCGTGAACTAAGAGAAGAACTCAATGATCACATACGGGCAATCAGTGACTTAGAACGGATAGTTGCTAAACTTGCTGCTTTAAAAATAAACCCTAAAGAATTACGAAGCCTAGATAGATCGTTAAAAGCCATTATTCCAATACAAAAACTATTATCTGAAAGCAAACTTGTCGAACTAGAATTATTGGCAGATAAAATAAATCCATGTCTAAAACTGCAAGAAGAGATAGAACTAAGTTTAACGGATGACCCTCCCGTTATCTTAACTAAAGCTAAAGTCATCAAGGATGGATTTAATCAAGAGCTAGATGAATATCGTAACATAACTACCAATGGAAAACAACTATTAGCGGACATTCAACTCAAAGAAGCTGAGGCTACTGGAATACAGAACTTAAAAATAGGATTCAATAATGTTTTCGGATATTACTTAGAAGTTACCAACAGATATAAAGACCAAGGATTAATTCCTGACAATTGGATTAGAAAACAGACACTTACTAACTCAGAAAGATATATTACCGAAGAGCTAAAAGTATTGGAAAGTAAAATACTTTCTGCTGAGGAAAAAATTAATGTTTTAGAATCAAGATTATTTAGCGAATTACTAGAAAAAACAGCAGAATACATAGAGGCAATCCAACAAAACGGAAAAGCAATTGCCTCCATAGATTGCATTACAAATTTTGCAGAAATAGCAGAAAGAAACAACTATACTAAACCCGAGGTAAATGAAGGATTAACCATATCTATCTCAGAAGGTAGGCATCCCGTTATCGAACATGAATTACCTTCAGGAGAACCATACATTCCAAATGATTTATTGTTGTCAAATGAAGAACAACAGATCATCATGATTACTGGACCTAACATGTCTGGTAAATCTGCAATCCTTAGACAAACGGCACTAATATGCGTCATGGCTCAGATGGGATGCTATGTCCCTGCCAAAGAAGCCAAAATAGGATTTATTGATAAACTTTTTACTCGTGTCGGTGCCAGTGATAATATCTCTAGTGGAGAATCTACATTCATGGTAGAAATGATAGAAACATCCAGTATATTGAATAATATCTCTGATCGCAGTTTGATACTCTTGGATGAGATAGGTCGTGGTACCAGCACGTATGATGGTATCTCAATAGCTTGGTCAATCGCTTCATTCTTACATAACAATCAGTTTGCGCAACCCAAAACATTATTTGCAACACATTATCATGAGCTTAATGAATTGGCAGAAAAATTTAGTCGAATACAAAACTATAATGTCGCCACTAAAGAAATTGACAACAAAGTAATCTTCCTTAGAAAATTAGAATCCGGTGGCAGTAAACATAGTTTTGGAATCCACGTGGCGAAGATGGCAGGTATGCCAAAAGAAGTATTGATGCAAGCGAGTCAACTGCTTGTAGAACTTGAGAAAAAATCATTGACTCAGAAAGAAAACATCAAGGATGCACTTCAAAATTCTGATTCAGTAAAACCAATGCAATTGTCATTTTTTGAAGAAGATCCAAAATGGCTAGAAGTGAAAGCGCAATTAAATCTTATTGACATCAATAGCCTTACACCGATAGAATGCATGTTAAAATTGAAATCGTTAATGGAACTGTATAATGGCAAATAGAAACTTCAAGCTATATTTTCTATTCTAATTTTATTATGCGATGAAACCATGTATTTTGCTTATGGATAATTTTTAGAAAATAAATTCCTGAATTCAAATCAGAAATATTCATTTGACACATATTATTAGACACCTCTTCTGCCTTTATCAACGCTCCGTTGTTGTTGTATAATTCAAGATTGAATACTGTATTTTTGTTTGCTACAATGTTTAGTGTATTGCTGGTTGGTATTGGAAAAACATTAAAATTGATTGCACTTTCCGCCTGTTTCAAAGATGAGATTGTATCCATCGTCAT
>JAHDBF010000021.1:0-9041 GCA_020630525.1 Saprospiraceae bacterium | reverse complement strand
TCAATGGTCATCGTGTCAATTGCCATTGTGTCTAACTTATTTCCTTCTATTATTTTTAACCGTTGATTAATGCTTGGGTTTAATAAAGTTTGCACAGTATCCTTTCCAAGCCAATGCACTTGAATGGAATCTATTTTATCCGCTGTTCCCAAACCAAAATGTAAGATACTGGAATGTTGTGAAGCATGACTTGAAGCAGAAACTGATTCTTGATATCGGACTTCATTATCAAAATGCACATATACTTTCGATCCAAAAGCATTTTTATTTATGGTAGTTCCCTCTAATGCTATCTGGACAAAATTGTTGCTCGTATCACTTTGATTCAAGAGTAATATTGATTTAGCAGCGGGATTATTAGGCACATCATTTAAACAATTGATAAATACATCTAGTAGACCATCATTATTTATATCACCATAGATTAGTCCACGGGACATACTCAAATTATTAAATCCTACTTCCTCAGTTTTGTCAATAAATTCCCCTTCTTGAAATTCGTAAAAAATATCGGTTTGAAATTCTGTAGATGGCAATATCGGTGCACTACCTATAAAACCATTGGCAATCGCAAGATCTAAATCTCCATCATTATCTGGATCAAATAATGCAGTCCCCCATCCTACTGTGAGTATTGAATCCTCATCTACATAGGTATTTTCAATATCGTAGATAGAAGCTTGATCTGTGAAGGAACCATTTTCATTTACCATCAATATGTTACGTCCAAAATTTGTGATGTAATAATCCATATCTCCATCAAAATCAATATCTCCATGGGCGATACCCATTCCATAAATACCTTCAGCAAAACCCAATTCCTCAGCGGAACTGCTGAACGTACCTTCCGATAGGTTATTTTCAAACAATTGATTGGGAACTACATCTGCACCAAAATCATTAGCAACTATAATATCTATATCTCCATCAAGATCAAAATCAGAGCCTAACGAGCTGAGCGTACACGACAACTCATTATTATCAATAATTGTAGATACGTCTGTAAAACTTAAGTCTCCATTATTCTTATATAATTTACTTTCAAAACACAAATGATCGAATCCACTAATCATATTATTTTCATCAAGAATAAATCCAGATTCTTCTATGTAAGCATTTATAAAAATGTCTAAAAAACCATCTTGGTCATAGTCAATAAAGTTAGCTCCAACACTTACAATATTGTCAGTTTCTAAAGTATCTGTCCATATGTCGTAAAAGAATCCATCTCCAGAATTATAGAGTAAAACTTCTTTGGAAAATTGATTATAACTTGTTCCGTAGGTAGATAAAAATATATCATCATTTCCATCATTGTCGATATCACCTACAGTCACTCCAGTTGTGTTATATAACGCTGTTATTTGTAAACCCACATTTAATGAAACATCTGTAAATGTGTTGTCGCCATTGTTTAAATACAACTTATCCATCGCAAGACCACCAGTAATATATAAGTCTTCAAATCCATCTTTGTTGTAATCAAAAAAAGCTGCTCCGCCTCCTATGAAAAATAAATGTTCCATCGCATGTTGTACCCCAGACTCTTCTGTAACATCAGAAAATACAATATTCTGCGAATGACAATTTATTGAAAAAAAGAGTATCGCAAATAATATAGATGTGGTAATAGCATTCATTAAATAAATATATCGATTTTTGAATCAACAATAATGTATAAACTTACATATTTTTAAGCGTAGAATAAATTAGATTTTTTTAAGTCTACCCAATAATTGAATTCCTTAAATTGTAAGCCAAACCATTTCACAAAAGTTAGAACACTATATCTTTGGCCTTAATCCTATTTCAAATGCCTTATACTTTTCCCACTTTTCTTTGATGTATTTTAAGCTATCGTTATTGCTAACTAAATCATCAATGCTCACATCTGCATTTATTGGTTCAAAATGCTTTTCGGGTTGATCAGTTGAATAATCAGTCCACACGCCTTTATACCAATTGTCATTTTTATATAAGTATCTATCCGCTCCATCAGAAAATACAAATTGATTAAATTTATACTGATCTAAAGTTTTGCCTTTATTGTTATACCAATATGTTTGTGAGATCGGAATGGACAATTCTGATTCATTAAAGAATCCGTGATCTCCTACCGAATTGTCACCAGCACGTTTTGCAATCGAGTGATATACCGCTCTCGAACTTTTATAATGACTATTTATTTCTGATGTTGACTGTCCTGGTTCTAACCAAAAATATGGAACGCGTGTACATGCATCCGTTACATTAGAAAAATGATATACCCAATCTTGGTCTCCAAAATTCTCTCCATGATCTGAACCAAAGATCACTCGATTTTCACCTGAACTATGGATCTCTTCGATATAGGAATCCAATCTTTTACTGATCAAATCCCAACTGAGTTTTTGACGTTGTTTGAGTTTTTGCATAACATCATTTGGGATATCTACTTTACCAGTTTTTAGGTGAGATTGGTTTACAAAATGAAACATATTTCGCAATTCTCGCGCAGCAGCAATCGGTCCTTTACTAAGTATTTTAAATTTATGATTTATATGATATGGAAAGTGAGATTCCATCAGATTGATAAAAAAGAAACATTTTTCTCCACGCTCTTCATGATATTTTGCCAATTCGTTTGCTTTATTAAACGAAGAGTTCATATGACTTTCTAACCATACTGATCCAGCTCTTATATCTTCCGACAGTGCCGCAGTAATTACATCTTTGGAAAGCACTGTTCTTCTAACACGAGGTTTACTCATAAATAGCAAGAACCTCATAATCTTACTATTCTGATATTCGCTAAAATCCCAAGTTTTAAATACTTTATCGAATCCTTTATCTAATCCAAAAATATGTGTAGTCGCTACATTCGCAGTAATCTGATAAGTAAAGTATCCTTGTGCTTTTAATCGCTCTGCAAGTGTCAAGTGATTCTTAATTAAATTTCGTGATTGCGCTGTCGCCAAATGTTCGTGCGGCAACAATCCTGTAAATAGACTTGCCGTTGCAGGCAGTGTCCAACATGCAGGCGAACTAACATTAGTAAATGCTGTACTGTGCGCCTGAGTGTAAGGTAATTTAGGATCACCATTTTGATATACTGAATCATAGCGGAGACTATCTGCTATAATTAAGAATATGTGTTTTGCTTTGTCTTTCAAATTAAATTAGATCAAATAAATTATGAACACCAATATGACGTGTTACATTAAATCCTTCGCCATGTTCTACGCCAATCTGTCTTCCATAACTTGCATTTTTTGCAATGATAGAATCGATAAATGATTTTGAAGAAATTGGCGTTTCTGGTTCGGCAGAATTTGGGTCAAAAAATTGAGATTTAAAACATGCTATTGCTTCGAGTTTTTTATCTAAGAATCCAGTTATATCAACAATTAGATCAGGCTTTAAGTTATGATCTTGGATATAATGATATACGGCTTTGGGTCTCCATTTTTCTTGAATTTCCTCCCCCAAATTTGTCCGTATTTTCAACAAGCCTGATAAAAAGCATGCGTCCGAAATTAGCTTTGCTGCACGACCATGATCAGGATGCCTATCAGATATAGCATTTGCAAAAACAATTTCAGGTTGATACTTCCTAATCATGCTTACGATCTTAATCAAGTTCTCTTTTGAGTGCTGGAAAAATCCATCTGCCATTCCTAAATTTTCTCGATACTCAATGCCTTGAACAATCCGAGAAGCTTCCGCCTCCTCTAATCTTAATTTTGCAGATCCGCGGGTACCCAATTCTCCTTGAGTGAGATCAACAATAGCCACCTTCTTTCCTAAAGAAATATGCTTTAGAATAGTTCCAGTACAGCTTAACTCCGTATCATCAGGATGTACGCCAATCGCTAATATATCTACTTTATACATTTCTATGACCAACGGATTAATGTACTTCCCCAAGTAAATCCACTTCCAAATGCAGCCAAACAAACCAAATCACCTTTCTTTATTTTCCCTGCTTCATAAGCTTCTGAAAGTGCGATTGGAATAGATGCAGCTGTAGTGTTTCCATACTTTTGAATGTTGTTAAATACTTTTTCGTTTGGAAGTTTTAAGGTTCGTTGCACAAATTGCGCTATTCTTAAATTGGCTTGATGCGGAATCAACATATCTATATCCGC
The DNA here is from genome assembly GCA_020630525.1 of Saprospiraceae bacterium. Taxonomy (GTDB): domain Bacteria; phylum Bacteroidota; class Bacteroidia; order Chitinophagales; family Saprospiraceae; genus JAHDBF01. The sequence goes on along the minus strand of JAHDBF010000021.1, from coordinate 4,914 downwards.
TGGACTTGCATTTATATTTGCCAAAGTTTCCATTATGACTTCAGGAAACTTAACTACTGCTTTTTTAAACACTGCCTGACCATTCATATGCGGATACATATGCCCTTTTTCTAGTAGCGTTTGGTTTGCAAATATTTCCCCTGGAGCATCTGTTTCTTCAAATCCAAAATCTACATCTGGTAGATGAATTCCGCCATGACATCCTGGACTATAAACTGCTAATTCTTCTGCACTGGTTCCATCAGAATGTAAAGCAGAAGTAAGTATACCTTCGTTTTCATCTTGAGTAGGTTGCAAAATTACTGCACCCGCTCCATCTCCAAAAATAACAGAGACACCTCTTCCTTGCGTATTAAACTCAAGACCAGCAGAATGCATTTCTGAACCGACCATTAGCACATTCTTATACATGCCTGTCTTAACAAATTGATCTGCGACAGACAACCCATAGACAAAACCTGAGCATTGATTTCTGATATCCAATGCGCCAATTTCGGTTTTAGTTATGCCTAATGCTCTTTGTAATAAAACACCACATCCTGGAAAATAATAATCTGGACTTAAGGTAGCGAATATGATAAAATCTACATCTTCAGGAGATATTCCTGCCATTTCTATCGCTTTTTTAGCGGCGATGGCAGCCATTGTTGTAGTTGTTTCTTTGTGCTTAGTAGCGTATCTTCTTTCTTTTATACCTGTACGTTCCTGGATCCATTCATCAGAAGTATCCATATACTTGGTTAAATCTTCATTGGTTACTACATTTTCAGGAACATAATGTCCTATTCCAGCTATTTTTGCTCTCATAGTTTATCATTTCAGTTTTCGCGAAAATAGATAGACTTTTTAATAATAATGCAGTGAAAGCAACAAAATTATACTAATCCAAAACCCAAATACAAACTGCTATTCATGTGGGTTCTCCATTTTTCCCATAAAAACCATGGTGTCTGTTTCTTTATGTTTAATCCAATACAAGAATGGTTTATCAAAGCTGACAACTGGTGGTAATGATGTAACACCAACTCCTATAGTTGTAACTGCTGCTCCTTCTGCCCCTTTTTCATCAATTTTTAAAAATGCATCATGAATGACTCTAGTTACAAATAAATTTCCTCCTGAGGTTCCCATTTTTGATAAATCCGCAGTACTCGAAAACGCTTCATTAATGCCCAAGGTCTTTAATATTTCTTTTAATTGAATCTTATTTTTTACTTCGAATTTTGGTAAGTTCAGAAAAATCCTTTGTTCTTCTAAATCAGTATTTATTTGGTCATACAATGATTTAAAATCTGAATTTAAAGTTTCATTGATATAATCGTTAATGTTGTTTTCATTAGGCATAACAAAGGTCATACTATATTCTTCTCCTTTAAAATCCAATTCTACTGCGGAGTAAACTTCATTCACAATTGATTTAAAAACATTGTCCGTAAACATGATTGGAGTTTGTATTTCATTACCATTACTTAAGGTAAATGTCATGTCTTGAGTTGACTCTTCGGCAAAGCCAAATTTCCAATCTCCTATAAAATATAGTGCATTCAATAAAAACAAAACTTCGTCTGCTGAAATATCAGTGAGCACTTCTTTAATACGTCCATTTGTAGTGTTATCAGCCCAATTATTTATTAGTTGTAAGGATTGTTCTACATTATTAAAATCCAATTCAAATAAAGACCCATGATAATTGTTAGCGATGATGTCTTTATAATTTTCCTCTACATTTATTCCAATTGGATCCCAAAACATGGCATTCGAGATATTTAGATTCAAAGAAGGGTCATTGCTTTCGAGGATTGCCAATAATTCAGGATATCTTGCATTAATGCCATTCGGGTAAAATTGATCTAAGTTCATGGCAGATCGTATTTCTTCTAATGTATTATTGTCAGCTCCATTAAGCAACATGTACAAAGCTATCTCTATACTTAGAGGAGATATTAAAACATTTGCATTTTCGTCTGCGCTGCTTTCTACTTCTTTGAACAAATCAAATGAAAACTGGAGGTTTGATTTTGTCAAATCTGATAAATCTCCTTGTTCTTCTATATTTGGATTTACTGTAGGACTTTGCTCATCATTACATGCTACGCCTAGTAAAATTATAATAAGAAATGGAATTAAATTTTTCATCGTATGTCATTTATTGGTTATAACGATAAAAATTTAAAAACCGTTGGCAGAACAAAAATAAAATGTATTTATACTTTATACCACAGGTAATTGCACATAGCCTTTGTATTGTTTATCTGATTCAAAAACTACATCAGTATAGTCTTGGACTACATTGTAAAGTGTATCTCTTTCTATTGCTTTACGACCTACCCTTTTTATAACATTGACCAATTGCTCAGTGGATAAAGCTGGGTTTTGCTCTTCTGATCCTGCCATAGAATAAATCTTAGTAGTATCATCAATTGTTCCGTCCAAATCATCAACCCCAAACGCGAGAGACAACTGCGCCGTTTCTCGACCTATCATAGGCCAATAGGCTTTTATATGATCAAAATTATCCAAATATATTCTTGAGATTGCATAGTTTTTTAAATCTTCAATGACCGTTGTTTCAGGGACATGTGACATTTCATTCCCTTTGTTTCTAAATTTCAATGGAATAAATGTTTGGAACCCTTTGGTGCTATCTTGTAAAGTTCTAAGTTTATCTAAATGATCAACCCTATGGTCATAACTTTCTATATGTCCATATAACATGGTAGCATTGGATCGTTTGCCAAGTTTATGCCATTCTTCGTGAATTTGCAGCCATTCTTCCCCACTACATTTTCCTCCAGCAATCTGATCTCTTATTTCAGGATGAAAAATCTCTGCTCCACCTCCTGGCATTGAATCCAATCCAGCATCCAACATTATTTTCATCCCTTCTGCATAACTGACTTTTGCTTTCTTGAATATGTAATGATATTCTACTGGTGTTAATGCTTTAATGTGTAATTCTGGTCTATGTGCTTTTATAGCGGAAAACAAATTGGCATAAAACTTCAAATCATATTGAGGTAATACTCCACCAACGATATGTACTTCTGTTACTGGTTCGTCATCATATTTTTTAATGATATTCATCATATCATCATGAGTGTATTCCCAACCTTCAGAACGCTTTTTAATCAATCTAGAATATGAACAAAAGGTGCAAGTATACAGACAAACATTAGTGGGCTCTAAATGAAAATTTCTATTGAAGTAAGTGTTATCTCCATGCTTTTTCTCTCTAATGTAATTTGCTAAAACACCTACATCAGATAATTCAGTTTCGTTAAATAAAAACAGGGCATCTTCATTGGAAATCCTTTTATCTGTAGATACTTTTTGTGCAATATCTTTTAAATGTGGATTTATATCGTCACTTAACAGTAATTGACTAAGCTTTGCGTTATTTTGCATCTTGTAATATTATGTTCAAAAGTAATTATTTGAAAGCTAAAATTAAAACAGTTAATTTGTATTGTAGTTTAAGTGAATGAGTAATAACCAAACAAGATTGGAAGGTTTATCAATATTAATCCCGATATACAACCGAGATGTCACTAAATTGGTACAGACTTTAATTAGACAATGTAAGCGACAAAAACTGGCTTTTGAGATACTTTGTTTTGATGATCTATCGACTGAAAAGTATAAACAAAAAAACAAGGTTTTATCCTCTTATTTTGGGGTAAACTATACAGAGTTATCAGAAAATAAAGGCAGGGCAAAGATTAGGAACTGGTTGGCAAAATCTGCCATTTATGAAACACTTTTGTTTTTAGATTGCGACTCGAAAATAAACAACAGACTATTCATCCAAAATTACTTGTCGTATATTGGCAAGAAAGTAATTGTCAATGGTGGGCGAAATTACACCCAAAAGAAACCTAGAGCCAAATCCAAAATCCTACATTGGAAATATGGAAACAAGTATGAAAGTAAATCTGCAAAGTATAGAAATAGAAATGCCACTACTTTTTTTCATAGCAACAACTTTTTAATTGATCGAAAGATAATTATTGACATTCCATTCGATGAATCAATCGTAGGATATGGATATGAAGATCTATTGATTGCGCAAACATTCAAAGATAGTGGGTTTGAAATTATTCATATTGATAATAATATTGAGCATTTAGGATTAGAAAAAAGCAAGACTTTTATTGAAAAAGCAAAAACAGGCGTTCAAAATCTTGCTAAATTAAATAATCAAAATCACAGATTAAATACAAGATTAGAATATTGGTATTCTGTGTTGCAGGATTGGCATTTAGAAAAATTTGCATTCAACGTAATCAAAAAAAGAATATCATCTATAGAAACCAATCTATTAGGTGAAAATCCAAATTTATACTATTTGCAAGCATATAAACTCTATCACTATATTTCTACATTAGATAGTAATTCTTAAGGGAAAAATTGAATATGGCTTTTCGTAATATGTTGATAACTAACGATTAATGTTTTGGCAAAGACAATAAATCATTCAATAATTTTATAAAATGAAATATTTTCCCAATATTGTAACTTGATTATAATCAATACTAAAGGAAAATATTTAACAAATATGAAAAGATTTATTACACTAATCCAAGGTGCTTTAATGGTGTGCCTATTTATAAACCTAGGCTTTAGCCAGGTAACCATAAAAGGAGTAGTCACAGATGCAGATGGTGGGGAGACACTAATTGGAGCAAATGTGTACATAGAAAATACCGTAAAAGGAACGATTACTGATTTTGACGGAAATTATGAAATAGCCATTGATGAAGAATTACCTGCAACAGTTGTATTCTCATTAATCGGGTATGAAAGAAAATCAATTGTAGTAGATGGTTCTACTGATACATACAATATTGTATTGGGATCTCAAGCAATCATGGCTGATGTTGTAACAGTTTCTGCCTCAAGAGTTGAAGAATCAAT
>JAHDBF010000178.1 GCA_020630525.1 Saprospiraceae bacterium | reverse complement strand
ACTTCTGATAATTTTGCGGAAATACGTGCAAAATAATATTGAGATTGTGCATTTATAAGATTAAGTTGTGCTTGTCTAAATTCGATTGAACTTTGTTGCCCGTTTTCGTAAAGCGTTTTTACTTGTTCAAAATTGGCTTTATTTGTTTGTATATTTTGTAATTCAATCCTTAGATTCTGGAGGTTATTTTGGTATGAATTCCAAAGTCTATTCAACTGGATAATGAGTTCATTTTCTTTATTTTTATAAGCCACATCAGCAGTACTTTTTTGTATTGTAGCCAGTTGTTTTTGTACCTTTTGTTGTCCTCCATCTAAGATATTCCAATTGGCTGAAAGCCCTAAATTTAGGCCATTGTTTCTATTAAAATCCAATTGAGACTTACTTGAGTTTTTTGTATAATTTAAGGTGTATCCGCCATTAGCAATTAATTGTGGCGCATTCAACTTATTGGCAAGAGCGACATCAAAATCTACCAATTCTGATTGTTTTTTAAATACAATCAACTCTGCATTATTTGTCAACATAAGTTGTTGTAATTCTTCTACATTATTTAGTTCATATTTTAATGTGAATGCAGTATCGACATTATAATCAGTGTCCTCTCTTAAGGTCAACTGATTTAATTGAAGTTTTAGGTTTACAATGTCATTTTTAACAGAATTTAAACTTACACTATCTCTTGCCACATCCACTTCTGCGTTAAGCACATCTACTTTATTTACATTACCGTATTGATAGTATGTGTTTACTCTCTTTAATCTGTCTTTGGAAATCGCAAATGATTCTGATAGTAATTCTAGATTATAAGTTGCTTGCGCAATACTATAATAAATTTGCATTGCATTGAATCCCAATAATTGTTGGATATTATCCAATTGTAAATTAGCGACATCCAAGTTTTTAATATTTCTATCATTTCTCAAATCTCGCTGTCCACCATCATAAATTAGGTAAGAAGAATTTACTCCAATGTTAGCACTATATGCTTGAATGTTTTGAATATTTAAATCTGGGAAATTAAAATTAAAGGCAGTTCTCACTCCATCAAGGCTATAACCTACTCCACCGTTAAGATTAAGGGTTGGCAAATATCCTCTATTTTCTTTTGTTGTTAATACCTGTGCGGAAGCAATATTTAAGCGAGCAGTTTTGATATCGTAATTATTTTCTTTAACCGCATTTAATACCTCTTCCGTGGATACTATTGATTGTCCATTTGTAACTTGAACAAACTGAAAAAAGAAAGCAAGAAACAAACATATGGATGTAACGTTATTCATAATCATATTCTTTTAAGTTTTCTTGCTCTTGATAAGCACCTTCCAAAGTATGGCGTTCTGGCCATTCTCCCCAATAAACTCTATGCCACAAATATTTAATATCATTAGCCAAATAGAGTAAAAGTGGAAGGACATATAAAGTTAAAAAAGTGGCAATACCAATTCCGTAAGCTATGGATATTGCCATTGGAATCAAAAACTGAGCTTGGAAACTCGTCTCAAAAATTAAAGGTGCTAGTCCAGCAATTGTAGTAATAGAGGTCAGAAAAATTGCTCTAAATCTTGATAGCCCTGCAGTATAAATTGCTTTATCAAAACTATAACCTTCCTTTATAAAATAATTAAATTTACTGATGAGAACGAGACCATCATTCACCATAATTCCTATTAAGGCGATGATGCCTAAAAACGATAAAATATTCACTGGAAAATCATGAATGGTGTGTCCCCATCCTACTCCAATCAAACTTAATGGAACCATAATCAACAGTAAAATTGGTTGAATGTAAGACCTAAATGTAAAAGCGATGACTGCATAAATCAACATCAAAATAATCGGAAAAACACGCATTGCAGATTCCTGCACTTTTGCTGCTGAACGATTTTGTCCTTCGTACAAAGGTGTAACGGAAGGATACTTGGCAAGCAAAGTTGGCATGTAATCCTGTTTTAAATTATCCAAAATATCTGATGCACTTTCTTTGTTATTCACCATATCAGCATCTACTTTTATTTCTCTTCTTCCATCTAAATGATTGATTGCAACTTCACCTCTACCGATGTCATAAGTCGCTATTTCACTCAATGGAACACGTACACCGTTAGGAGCAATGACTTCCATGTTATTAAGGTCATTAATGCTGTTTCTGCCTACTTCGTCATATCGTACATACACCCTTACCTCGTCTCTGCCTCTTTGAAAACGCTGTGCTTGTCTTCCGAAAAAACCAGATCTCACTTGCGACATCAAGCCTTCAAGCGTAAAGCCTAACAGGTACGCATTGGATTTTAATTTAAGTTTGACTTCTTTAATTCCCAATGGATCATTATCTGTGATGTCTTTGAGCTGGGCGAGCGAACTTAGTTTTTGTTTGAGTTCTGTTTTGGCAGCTTTTAGTTCTTCGATATTATTTCCTGTTAAAGAAATAGATATTGGGCTTCCGCCAAAATTGGTATTTGATCCAAAATTTAATTGTTCGACTCCTGGGACAAAACCGACGCGCTCACGTATATCATTTGAAATGACTGATGCGGATAAATCTCTTTCTTCTCCAGGTAATAAATTAAGCGTCAAAGTCGCCGTACTTGATCCTGGACCTATTCTCTTTAAGCAATTTAGAATGACATCTTTTTGTCCAGTTTGTTTTTCTTTTAAGGCATCGTTACTTTTCCAAACTTCTTGTTCGATGTTTGAAATTATTTCATTAGTGATGTCTTCATTCGTGCCTTGAGGCATTTTAAGATTCACCTGTACAACGTCACTTGCAATGGCAGGAAAAAAAGTGAAGCGGATTATTCCTCCTTGCATTGCTCCGATGGTAAGTACAAACAATGAAATAGGAATGACGAATCCCAAGAATCTATTGTTGAGTAAAAATCTTAGCGACGGAGCATAAAGCGTTTCTCTCATAAACTTCAGAAACTTATCTCCATATCGGTTTATCGCAAAGCTTTTCCCTTCTTTTTTCATACTGTTAGAATGGGCTAAGTGGGCTGGTAGAATTAGCAATGCTTCGACCAATGATACTGCTAGTGTAAGGATAACGACAGTCGATACTTCTCCAAAGAAATCACCAACTCTTCCATCTAAATAAAAGAAGGTAGCAAAAGCAATCATAGTGGTCAAAATAGCAGAAAGTATGGCAGGAAGCACATCCATTGTACCATCGATTGCGGCACGGACTGGAGACTTGCCTTTTTCAAATTCATTATAAATATTCTCCGCTATAACTATACCGTCATCAACGAGTATCCCAATAACAATAATCATTGCAAAAAGAGATAATACATTTATAGTTACACCAAATGAGGAAGCAAAAATAAACATCCCTAAAAATGAAATCGGCAATCCAAAAGCCACCCAAAGTGCCAAAGTAGGTCTAAGGAATATTGACAATAATAAGAGTACTAAGATGATTCCTATTATTCCATTCCATTGTAAAAGCTCGGTTCTTTGCTTTAATGTGATGGAAGAATCTCTAGATACATTTAGTTTAATATTTGGACTTTTTGCATTATAGTCTGCGATATATTTGTTGGTTAGATCTGCATTACCGATAAGGTCTTCGCTATTGGTGGCAGATACAGCTACAGAGATTGCTGGCTGACCGTTATAATAAATTCTATTGGGATTTTCTTCCCAACGGTCTTTTACTACTGCTACATCTTTGAGATAAATGATATTGCCAGAATCGTCTGATCGAAGCACGATATTTTCAAAATTTATTGCATTGTAATATTTATTATTTGCCCTAATTAAATATTCTTCTTGATCCGTTTTGATGGATCCACCAGTTGTTAATAAATTGGTCTGAGAGACAGCGGCTGCTACTTGATTAAAGCTTAAGTTCAGTGCTTTTAACTCTTGATCTTTAACTGCGATTTCGATTTCTTCGTTTGGAAAACCGCTTATTGTTACTTGAGAAATGCCTGGTGTATTTCTAAGATCATCTTCTATACCTCTGGCAACGGACTTTAGTGTACGCAGATCTACATCTTGTCCACTCACTGTAAAACTTACTGCTTGTTGTATGCTTTCTACTTTTGATACTACAGGTGGCTCCATTCCACTAGGGAAATTTGGCACTCGATCTACCGCATTTTTTACATCAGCAAGGACAACATCAATATCAAATCCTTTTAATGTTTCAATGGTAATGGTGGCTGCATTTTCTGATGATACTGAAGTAACCCGATCTATCCCAACCAAGCCTTTTAAGTTGTCTTCAATCTTAAGGACTATGCCCTCTTCTATTTCGTTAGGAGCTGCGCCAAAATAAGCAATATTTACATTGATAACTTCAGAAGGTACTAACGGGAAAAAGGAGGATTTCATTTGTCCTAGTCCTAAATAACCAAACAAGAAAATGGCTATAATTAAAACATTGGTGGCAACAGGATATTTTATAAAAAAGCCAATAAATTTTTTCATAGTTTATTCGCTTAGTTTGATAGGATTAACTTTCATTCCGTCATATGCACCCGCTACTGATTTATGGATCATCCAATCACCGTTGGTGAGTCCTTTTACAAATACATTTTTATCCGAAATATGTACAGGATCAATTTCTTTCTTCAGAAGTAAGCTGTCTGAAATCAGGTAAACAAATTTTTCATCAATGAGTAAATTCCTTGGAATCTTTGCTACTTCTGACAATTCAATAGTTGAAATTCCTGCTTGTAGATACATTCCTTCGCGAAGATCTCGACCTCTGACTTCAACAATTGCAAGAGCTGATTGAGATTGCGGATCTATGATTTTATTTATTCTAACTACTTTCCCTGACCAATTTTTACTCTTATCATTATTGGTTAAGCTTACTTTTTTACCTATACTAATTAGATCTAATTCGCTTGGATTAATTTTGACTTCCATTTCGTAAACGGAAGGATCTATAAAAGTCCCAAGTTGTTGACCAACATTTACTAATGCTCCTTTATTGATGTTACTATTACTTAATATTCCAGAGAATGGAGCTCTTATCTGGTAATAATTATTTTTTACTTCTTGTGCTTTGATGTTATAAAATTGTGTGTAAATATTTTTACCATTAATAAAAGCTTTTTCTCTATCGGAATTTGGAATTGGTAATTCACTTAAAGATCTATTTACATCAAAGTTATTTACGTATTGATTCCATTGTTCGAATGAGTCAGGATACTCAAATTTTAAATCTGCAAGAATTGCTGTTAGGCTTTGCAATAGCTGCGCTTTACTTGCTTTAATATTTGCTTTAAATTCATTGTTGTCAATAGAAACTAAAACATCTCCTTTTGCAAAAGCAACGCCACTTCTAAATGCATGATCGCTGTGCTCGAAAATACCTTGAGCTCTACTTACAATATCAATTTTGTTTTTAGCTACCAAAACCCCATTTGATTCTATCGATACTGCAGCGTTTTCCAATTCTACGGTTTCATAGATTACATTGGTAAGTTTATTTTCAATCTTTTGTTTAGGTGCTTTTTTCTTGGATTTTAGTACGCCAAAATAATTGGCAGTCAAACCAATGATGATTAATGCGATGATGGTGCTGATGATGTACTGTCTGGGTCCTCGTTTTCTTTTAGACATGTTCTGTTTTGATTTGTAAGATGCTTGTTTCTAGAATCAATATTATTAAACAGTCTATTTAGCGTATTGTTTTTAATTATTAGAATTTTAATTGACCAAAAACTTAAAAATATGAGCATTAAAAATATCAGGATAACATTCAGCTTATTTATAAAATTAAAAGGGAGCTTACCCTATTGAGCAAGCTCCCTATTTTTTACTTAAATCAAATA
>JAHDBF010000020.1 GCA_020630525.1 Saprospiraceae bacterium | reverse complement strand
TGTTTCCTTTTTCTTTTTAGCATGATCAAGGAGAAAATTTGTTAAAATTCATATAGTGATTTATGTTAAAGTATATATTTTCCTGCCATATATCCTCCAGAATCACCTGATTATTGATAATCCTAGTTTAGTTTTCCTATAAATAAATTAGAATTTTATCAATGTTTATCCAATTTAATTCTTCGAGAAAGTTATTAAACTTTTACTCATTTGCCTCTATTGTAATATTTTGTATATTTTTTACTTTGACTAGTAAAGCTCAAAATTGTACAAACTCCACATTTGAAAATGTTACTTGTAGTTTGTCTTCTTCTGCATATTGTGTTGGAGACATAGTTTGTGCAACGATGAATGCTACATGTTGCGCTAATGCACCTACTTGCGATTTACAAGTAATGTTGTTAATTAGGGAAGTGGGTGGAACAAATGAATTTAGTACAGCTTTTAGCGACCCTGGACAGCACTGTTTAACTATACCAGCATCAGGAACATACAATGTGTGGGCGTGTTATTTCGATCCTAATGGAGTAAATAGTTTTCATGAAAAACTAATGACAACAATCACTGTAACTGATTGCAATCCTCCTCCGCCATGTGATATTTCTGGTACAATTAGTGGCACTACTACAATGTGCGAAAACTCAACGGGTACTTTATCCGTCTCTGTTACTGGAGCAACAGGATTGGTTACATATATGTGGTCAACTGGAAGTACCTCTTCTTCAACTTCCATTAGCGGTCCAGGGACATATTCCGTTAGTTTTATGGATGAAAATTCATGTGCAGGTTCAGCTTCGATTAATGTAACAGAAGGAAGTACATGTGATCCAGTTTGTAATGCAAGTTTAATCGATCCAGTTATCATAAACCCAGATTGTAGCGGAAATGGAGGGTCTATAACAATAACTGCTACAGGTATTAGTACATTTTATGGATTTTATTTATATGACCAAGGATTAAATTTTAATTCTTCAAATGCAATTGCATCTTCTTCTACTAACCCTGGGACTTTCACTGTTCCAGGTCCAGGAACATATTGGATTCAAGCTACTGGATTAACTCCTTTAGGTGCAATTTGTTCAGTCACTCAATCATTTGAAATTCCTGTACCAGATAATTGTGAATGCGAATTTGAAGCAAATATTTTTGGATCTCCGTTTGCATGTAATGGTGAACTTGTAAACGCTTCTGTAACTATAGCCGGAGGAATTGGTCCTTTCAATTATGATTGGTCAAATGGTTCTACTATATCCAGAGCACAATTAGGTCCTGGATTACACACTGTAACAGTAACCGACTCAGGGGCTGGAATTATTTGCGAACAAATTCTTGAACTTGAAATTTTTGATATTTCTCCAACAATAGAAAGTATGGTTCCAGAATGCGCAGCTGATGGAATGTCGTATACAGTTAATGTAATAACAGCTTTAGCTGATGACATAGTATTTATGCCGAATATGGGTACCTTAAGTGGTACTGCACCTAATTTTACAATAACTAATATTCCTTTATCTCTTACTTCAATGACAGTTACGGCAATTAGCAACGCTTTATCTTGTGAAGGAGAAACAGAAGAGGTGATGTTTGATCCATGTGCTTGTACAGCGCCAACCTTGAGCGGTACAAATGATTCCAATTGTGGTCCAGGTGATATAACATTAAGCGTTTCTACAGATCCTATTTGCACTCAATATAGATGGTACAATGCCGCTACAGGCGGAACATATATGGCTATGCCTGCTAGTTTTACTACTAATCTAACAACTACAACATCATACTATGTAGCCTGCTATAACTCTACTCAAGATTGTGAAGGAGATAGAGTGCAAGTAACAGGTACTATACATCCAATCCCAACTTTACAATTAGTTGGTACCACCTGTAGCGCAGATTTACTTACCTACGATATAGCGTTTTCAAGTAATGCAACAGTTACTAGTAATGTAGGAACCGTATCAGGAAGTATGGTTATGGGAATAAGTGTAAACGATGACGCGACTTTAACAGCTACAAATACACAAGGCTGTACAATCAATCTTTCTGTTATGGCAAAAGATTGTTCATGCGATGAAGTTCCAGCTCCTACAAATCCTAATGCACCTATTATTTGTGAAGGTGATGCAATTTCTGCATTAACAGTAAGTGTTGCCGCTGGATATCAAGTAAATTGGTATGCTGATGCAACAGGAGGAACTGCATTGGCAACCAATACTACATCTTATACTCCTACTGCAGGAAGTCTTTCTTTCGGGGCCAATACATTTTATGCAGAAGCAATAGATCCTGTAAGTATGTGTACTTCCTCAACAAGAACACCCGTAATAATTATATACAATGCATTACCTACAGGAGTAACAGCAACAGCAACTGATGCAACTTGCGGTTTAAACAATGGATGTATTACATTTTCATTTTCAGATTTAGATGGTTTAAGTGCTTTTGATTTTAGTATTGATGGAGGAAATACATGGCCATACGATAACGTACCTGATGCAAATTCACCTTTTGTCACTCCATGTAATCTATCTCCTGGTACCTATGATGTTTGGGTAAGAAGAGGAAACACCTATTGCCCAATAGATATTAATGATGTTACAATTAGTGCAACTCCGATACCTGCTGTAGCACCTTCGTCTATGGATGTTTGTGCTGGTGAAACATTGAATCTATTTTCAAATCCTTCATCAGGAACAACACCTTATGTAATGTATGCATGGACAAAAACAAATGGTGGATTTACAAGCACAATACAAAATCCAGTAAGAAATAATGCAACGGTAGGAATGAGTGGTATGTATAACGTTACCGTATATGATACCAATATGTGTTCAGCTGTAGGTTCTGTAAATGTTACAGTAAGACCAAATCCAGCAGTGAATTCAATAACAACGATAGATGAGAATTGTAATATGTCAAATGGTAGTTTGATTATTAATTACACACCTTCTAATAGTAATTCTATTCAGTTCGTTATAAATAATGGTAGTCCAGTAAGTGATCCGGATAATGATGGAACATTGGTCGTAAATAACTTATCTGCAGGAACATATAGTGTAATTGCAGAATGGTCAGATAGTCCATCTTGTAATACACCATTTAGTAATGATGTAATTATTTATAATCAAGATAATCTGTTAGCAACAGTTCAAGGTGAAGTAATGATCTGTGAAGGAGAAGCATGGTCTGTCTCTGCGAATGGATCTAGTGGAGCTTCACCATACTCGTATGAATGGTCAGGACCGAATGGTTTTACTGCTACTACACAGAATATTAATATCTCAGCTGCAAATACACCACCAGCCAGTATGAATGCTTATACTTATTCAGTGACAGTTACAGATGTCATTGGATGTACAGCAGTTAAAACAATAAATTTAATGGTCAGTACATGTGTTTGTCCAGTAGATCCGCCAATAGTATCCGGCAAGAAAATATGTTTGGATTCTGGAACTTCTGGTACAATCGACATAACTGCTACTAGTTCAGATCCTAATTGTAATGAAATAAGATGGTACGATTCAGCTTCCAATGGAACCTTGCTATTTGCAAGTCCTTCGTCTTCCACTTACAATGCAACAGTTTCAGCAACTACAACATATTATATTGTTTGTTATACTGATAATGATGATTGTGAATCAGATCCTAGAGAGCCAGTTACGATTACCGTAATTGAACCTCCAGTAGTGACTTCAGTTGATCATACAGATGCACTTTGTGGTTTAACCACTGGAACAATTACTATTTGTTTTGAAGATAATGCATCAAGGACAGGAATCGCTTTCAGTATAGATGGAGGATCGACTTATCCTTATTCTTCTAGTGATAATGCTGGATGTTATACCATTATGAATGTTACTCCAGGAACTTATGATTTATTTGTTCGTTGGGGAAATGCAGAATGTCCAGTAGATATCCCAGATGTGACAATTTTGCAACCGAGTGAACCTATTGTCCAGCCTTCCAATAATGGACCTTATTGTGTAGGTGAAACTATTAATTTAGAAGCAGAGCCTGGAGGGGGAGCAACTCCATATCAAAGTTTCGAATGGGAAGGACCAAATGGTTTCACCGCAACAACTGAAAGCGCAGTAATTACAGATGGACAGTTAGTGAATGATGGAGAGTATTCGGTAACTGTTACAGATGCGAATGGTTGCACAGCTGAAGGACAAGTATCTGTTTCTGTTAGTGCATGTGTCTGTCCTGTCGCCTCTCCGTCTGCACCAAATGTAGCAACATGTGGACCAGGAATTGTCAACATAGAAGCAACTTCTACGGATCCTAATTGCAATGAGATAAGATGGTATTCAACTGCAACTGGAGGAACTGCATTGCAACCAGGCGAAGCGTCTCCTTCAACTTATAGTCCTAATATTACGGCTACAACATCATATTATGTCGCTTGCTATAATAATACTAATATGTGTGAAAGTGAACCAAGAGAAGAAGTGGTTGCTACATTATGGGATTTACCAACGGTAACCTCAGTAAATCATATAGATCCAAATTGTGGTGAAACAACTGGTTCTATTACTATTTGTTTTGAAAATAGCGATCAACGATCTGGAATTGAATTTAGTACTGATGGTGGAAATACCTATCCACATAGTGCAGGAGATAACGCAGGCTGTCTTACAATTAATTCTCTTTCACCTGCGACATATGACTTATGGGTAAGATGGGGGAATGACGATTGTCCAATAGATATAGAAGATGTTGTTATCGATCCTAAATTGGTTCCTACAAGTCCTATTACAACAGGAGATTTTATTTGTTTAGCAGCAACTCAAACTGGAGATGTTACACTTTCAGCAGAAAGTAATGACGCAAATTGTGATGAGATCAGATGGTATAATGATGCAGGAGGAACATCTCAGATTTCCGGTCCAAGTAATTCATCCCCTTCTAGTTATACTGCAAATGTAAGTACAACGACTACTTATTATGTAGCTTGCTATTATTCTACAGATATGTGCCTATCTCCTTTGGTGCCAGTAACTGCCACAGTCTATGAAGAACCTGTTGGGGTGATGGTATCTTCAGCAGATTCTGAATGTGATGCAGATAATGGCAGTATCACTTTTACTTTCAACGATTATACTAACATGACTGCAATGGATTTTAGTGTTGACCCTCAAGGGACTGGCCCAAGCTGGTCACATCAATCTATTCTAGACAATTCAGGAAGTTATACAGTAAATAATTTAATTCCAGGAACTTATGATGTTCGAGTACGTAGAGGAAATGATTTTTGTGAAATAGATTTAGGTCAAGTAGTAATAGGAGAAGAAAGTTGTCAATGTATGGTTGGTAATCCAGTCGTAACAGGAAAGGAAATATGCGCACCTGGAGAGGTTGTGATTACTGCGACTTCCTCAGACCCCTTATGTGATGAAATAAGATGGTATGCAAATGCAACTGGGGGAAGTGTACTTCCATCAACGAATGGAACATATACAGCAAATGTAACAGCTACAACCTCCTATTATGTTGTTTGTTATGATGCTACCGCAGATTGTGAGCCAACTCCAAGAACAGAAGTTGTAGTTACTCTATTAGCGTCACCTGTTGTAACTTCTACAAGTAATACAGATGCTTCTTGTGGAGCATCAGATGGAACTATAGAAGTATGCTTTGATGATAATCCTAATAGAGGAAATATATCATTTAGTATAGATGGAGGAGTGTCCTATCCTTATTCAAGCAGTGATGCTGCTGGTTGTTTTACGATCCCAGAATTAAGTGTTGGCACTTATGATTTATGGGTTCAATGGGGGGATACAGATTGTCCTACAGATATAGGAGATGAAACAATATCAGAAGCTGGAGGTCCTACAGTAACGACAACTTGGACAGGAGTGACCTGTGAAGGAGGAGATGTAAGTATTGATGCCACAGTTTCAGGAGGCGCTCCACCATATAGTTATAGTTGGACAGGTCCTAGTGGCTTTGTAGCATCAACGGAAGATATAACATTAACTAATGTTAGTTTAGCAGATATTGGCAGTTATGTTCTTGTAGTTACTGATGGCAGTAATTGCCAAGGAAGCGCAACAAGGTCAGTAAATGTTTGGGATCATCCATCAATTACTATAGAAAGTCATGTAGATGCTTTATGTGGAGGTACAGGAAGCATAACAGTAAGTTGGCCGATGCATCCTACTAGAGGCGCAATTGAATTTGGAATTTCTACAAATGGATTGGAACCAAGTTCTTATCCATACACAGGAAATCCAGCGACTAGTTCAGGCACCTTTACAATACCAAATTTGAATCAAGGAACATATACCATCTGGGCAAGATGGGGAGATAATTCATGTCCTATAGAAGTTGGATCCGAGATCATAGAGCAAGTAGATGGTCCAATGGTAATGTTGCCTGATAATATATCAGTTTGTTTTCCAACAACTGAGACTATTTCAGCAATGGTGATGGGTGGAACGAGTCCATATACCTATTCATGGGCAGGAGTTTCCGCACCATCTAACAATGTCTCTAGTTTTACATTAAGTCAGGAAGCTGACTCAGGCACCTATTCAGTGACAGTTACAGATGATAATGGTTGTACTTATGAAGATAATATGCAAGTTGCAATAAATGATTGTACTTGTGACGCAACGACTCCAACTACGAATAATGTAAACAGATGTGGACCAGGAGTTGTAATTTTATCAGCTGAGGGAGATGGAAATTGTGATCAAATTCGTTGGTATTCTGACGCAGCAAAATCAGATCTTTTGCAATCAGATAACGGAAATATGTCTGATTTTACTACACCAAGCTTAATAGCAACAACAACTTATTATGTGCTTTGTTACAATGAAGCTGAAGCATGTGAATCAAATGTATTTCCAGTAGATGCACAAATTACATCAGAACCATTAGGTATAACAGTAGATGCAACAGATGCGACATGCGGTATAGATAATGGTACAATCAAATTTACTTATATAGATAATGAGGGTATGACTAACATTATCTTGAGTTTTGTTGATACTTCAAATCCGTCTAATTTAGGAACTTCAGGGGCTATACCTGATTTAGATGGTGGAACTTATTTATTTAATAATTTACCAATTGGTACTTACAGTGTAGATGTTATAAGAGGTAATGGATTATGTCCAATAGATTTGGGGGAAGTAACTATATTAAATGCAGATGGTCCAGAAGTAAATCCATCTAACAATGGTGCTGTTTGTGAAGGTGGCACTATAACTCTAGAATCAGAGCCAAATGTAGGAACACCTCCATATAGTTTTATATGGTCTGGTCCCAATGATTTTAGTGCAACCACAGAAACAGTAGATTTAAGTAATGCACCAGTAGAATATCAATCCGAGTATTTTGTTACAGTAACGGACGATAATGGATGTACAGCAGTTGGTTCAACAATAGTAACTGTACATGATTTTCCATTTTTGACAGATGTCGCTTCGAATGATGGTGCATGCGGACAAAATAACGGTTCGATAGTCGTTATGTGGCCAAATAGCCATCCTTATAGGTCAAATATTGAATTGAGTGTCCAAGGGAATGTAGATGCTAATTATTTTAATTTTCCTATTGGTCAGGGTAGCCATACCTTTACAGGTTTAGGAGCGGGGACTTACGACATATGGATACGATGGGGTAATGATGAATGTCCAGTAGATATTGAAGATGAAGTAATAACAATAGGTCCATCAGTAAGCGCAAGTATAACCCCAATAGATCCATTGTGTGTAACAGAAGATTATACGGTTAGTGTATCAGCAAGTGGAGGAACAGGATTTACTTATACTTGGTCACATGATAATACATTAAATGGTCCAACATTTGATATTACAAATGCTCCAGTAGGATCAGTTAATTATAGTGTAACAGTAACTAATTCAGACGGTTGTTCAGCAGTAGCAACAACTTCGGTGACCGTAGATAATTGTGCCTGTCCTGCCTTAGCGCCTAGTACATCTTCAGTGTCAAGGTGTGGTCCAGGTTCAGTAACATTCAATGCAACATCAGGTGTATGTGTAACAAGATTACCATTTCAACAAATATGCAGTAATATACCAGATGAAGTATGCGGTTGTAATGGAATAACTTATATAAACGAGTGTCATGCCAGAAATGCAGGAGTAAGATCATTTGTTTCAGGAATATGTACAGGAAGCGAAAGTTCTGGATTTTGTGATGAAATTAGATGGTATACAAGTTCTACAGGAGCAATCCCTGATGATATAGGGTCAAGTTACACAATTAGTAATTTAACATCAAGTACAACAGTATATGTTGCCTGTTATAATGAAGCTTATGATTGTGAAAGCACAAGAGTTCAAGTAGACGCAACAATCAATGATGAGCCAACAGTTTCAATTTCTCATTTTGGAATGGTATGTCCAGAAGAGAATGTAAGTTTGACTGCAACTCCATCAGGAGGCACGTCAAATTATACATATAATTGGACAGGTCCAACAACAATTGTAAACCCAACTGCAAATACAATAAATGTTACAGGTGCAGATACAGGTACTTACAATGTGACAGTAACTGATAACAATAGTTGTACAGGGACTAACACTTACGACTTAGATCCAGAAATTTGTGAATGTCCAACTAGTCCACCAACAACAACAGGAGGCAGTAAATGTAATAATGTAAAAGGATCAGTTTCCTTAACGGCAACAGGAGATCAAAGTTGCGATGAAATTAGATGGTATAACTCGGAAACATCAACAAGTACAATATTTGAAGATACCAATAATCCTTCAACCTATAATGCAACAGTAAGTGTATCAACAACTTATTATGTAGCTTGTTATAATACAGCAAATGATTGTGAAGAGGGGAGAACACCGGTGACTGCAACTGTATATTCTGCACCAATAGTATTACCAACGAATAATGCTGTATGTGAAGGAGAAGAGGTGACAATCTGTGCAACAAATTCAATAGTATTGGATAGGTCAACGACATATAGCTGGACAGGACCAGATGGATTTACTTCAAATAGAAATTGTTATTCAGGAGTATTAACAGCAGGCGTATATACTGTAGCAATAACAAATAGATTTGGATGTGTCGGTACAGGAAGTACAACAGTTTCTTATGAGCCATGTGAATGTTTAGCGCCGATACCGACAGTAGGCGACGATGCTATTTGTAGAACAAAAGGTCTTTTAAATACAGTAAGCTTAACAGCGGAGGGAGCAACAAACTGTGATAAGATTCGATGGTATAATAATGCAACCAAAGATATGTTGTTATTTGAGGATATGAATAATCCGTCAACATACTCCCCATTCGTAAGTAGTACAACAACTTATTATGCTGTTTGCTATGATGAATTAGCAGATTGTGAAGGTGATCCTGCAGCAGTTACCGCTACAGTGTTTATACCACCAATAGCTTCAATAACAGTAGGAGCAACTCCATGTATTGGGGAAGAGGTGTCAGTATCTACAAATATATCAGGAGGCCTCAGTCCATATACAACCAATTGGACAGGACCAAACGGTTTTACGTCTTCATTGAAAGATTTTACATTGACCAATGTGGCATTTTCGGATGCAGGAATCTATACATTAAATATAGTAGATGGTAATGGTTGCACAGCAATACGAACAATAAATGTTATGGTAGATAACTGTGAATGTGAGGCAACTCCGCCAGTTGGAATTGGAGCAGAAATATGTGGGGTTCAATCAGTTACAATTAGTGCATCTTCTCAAGTAGGAGATGAAGCATTCTGTTCTGAAATAAGATGGTACGCTGATAATATGTCAACAGTTTCGGAATGGGTTGGTTTAGATTATATGGTTACTCCATCTATTTCAACAACTTATTATGCTGCTTGTTACGATTCGAATTCAATGTGCGAATCTGGAAGAACACCAGTAACAGTTACTGTGAATGATGTTCCAGAGATTACTACAAATGCGTACTGTCAACCAGGATCAACTAATTATTCAATAAATGTTTTAGTAGAAAATGCAAACTCCTTAATGAGTAGTCCAAATTATCTGATAACAGGAGCTGCACCTAATTATATAGTGAATAATATACCTGGAAACAATGTAACATTAACAGCTGTGAATACTACAACAATGTGCTCTTCCACGGAATTAGTTGAAGGTATTCCTTGTGAGGTTCCTTGTGGTTTGAATCCGGTAACTCCAATAGTGAGTTGTAGAGATAATAATACAGAAACCGATCCTTCAGATGATTTTATAATATTCGCAATAAATCCTACAGGTTTAAGCTTGGGAAGTGGTTATGCTTTAAGTGTTACAGGTACAACAATAAGTCCATCGAGTGCAAACTATGGTTCTTCAACTTTGTTTATGCTTCCACTTGGCTCAGCTGGTAGTGGGGATGTTACCATTACTTTGACAGATAATTCTGATAGCCAATGTAGTATTGATTTTGTTGTCAAAGATCCTGAAACTTGCTCTGATTTGGTTTGTCAAACTGAAATTTACGAAATTTGTGACGATGCTTCTAATTCTGCGGAATTAGTGGCAGATGACGGATTCTCGTCTTATCAATGGTATAACGAAGCAGGAGAGTTAATCGGAGAGACTAATCAGATTCTTACAGTCGATGCAAATACGCCAGGAATGGAAGATGGATCTGAGCAATTTTATTACACTGCTGGAGATGAAAATGGTTGCATCGGCACTTCATGTTGCCCAATTACTATTACTTCAAAGACTTGTTGTGTAGCCGATGATTGTTTTGGAGTATCAGTTTCGGGAAGAGTTTTAAACAATAGTGTTAAACAAAAAAACTTACCTAATAAAAATTAGTCCAACATAAAGACTTAATTTGAGAGGCTTTCTAATTGGATTAGGAAGCCTTTCTTTGTTTAATAAAATTATGTGAAATGCACTTAGTAATTTATCTATAATTTGAACTATGATGAGATATTGTTTAGGCTTATTATTTTTATATCCATTCTTAAAGCGTATCCATAAATACATTTATCATATGGTAAATATTTTTTAAATAAACACGTCTTTGCTGTTCTTTTTTTTATTAACGCATACAACTATCCGTTAAGCCTAGATTGTCAATTTTTTATTGTTAGCAAATTATAACTTAAATATATTGGATGAAGTTTTTAAGCAAATATGCTAATTGAGATTTTTCTATTCTATGCGTACCTTCATAAGGTTCTCTCTCAATATTTAGCTTATTCTTTTCAATAATTTGATTGACAGCTTGGATCCTTTCTTCTGTTAAAAATTCATCTTGTAGTCCATAGGTGTAAATCTGATTAATAAGATTTAAGTTGGATTTTGCATTTTTTAAATTAATGTCTTCAGGAATCCAGCAAGAGTAAGCAATAAGATAATTGGCTTCAATTAAGGAGTTGTGAAGCCATCGATAAAGGGTAGTGCCACCTTGAGAAAAGCCCATTACTATTCGCTTTGTCTCTAAAGGTAATTTCTCAACATATTGAAAATATAAGTGAGTTAGGTAATTGCAAAAATCTTCGATTTCATATAGTCGATCTCTTGATGTCATCCATGAGGCGACCACATCTCCGCCAAAACCTTTTAAGTAAAATCTATTCAATGCCTCTGGAGCAATTATGAAGTGAGTCTCTGGATCAAAGTCAGAAAATTTATACAACATTTGTTCACACGTCATCTTTGAACCATGGAGACAAAACCAAAAATATTTTGTCTCCTCACTCAATGTTCCGTACGACGCATACCGTGCCGTTTTTTGTGTTTTAAATTGATGTGTTTTTACTTCCATATTGGTTTAAAAACCCATTGATCTACCTATAATTTCTTTCATGATTTCGTTGGTGCCTCCATATATTTTTTGCACTCGACTATCTCTGAATGCCCTTGCAATTTTGTATTCATTCATGTACCCATAGCCACCATGTAACTGTAGACAATTATCTATAACCTTGCATTGAAGGTCGGATACCCAATATTTTGCCATAGCAGCTTTTTCAGCAGTCAGTGTTTTTTCATTGAGTTGCATAATACATTCGTCCACAAAAGATCTCGCAATCGTAAGTTCAGTATGCATTTCAGCAAGCTTAAATCTAGAGTGCTGGAACGAACCAATTTGTTTTCCGAAAGCAATTCTCTCCTTACAATATTGGATGGTCCATTCGAGTGCAGCTTCTGCATTAGCAACTCCAGTTATCGCAATAGATAATCTTTCTTGTGGTAAATTATTCATCAAATAATAAAATCCATGACCTGCTTCACCCAAGATATTTTCTTCTGGAATTTTAACATTATCAAAAAATAGCTCTGCTGTATCTTGTCCCTTTAATCCTATTTTGTCAAGATTTTCTCCATTTGAAAACCCTTCCATTGTTCTTTCTGCGATAAGCATTGACATGCCTTTTGCACCGAGTTCAGGGTTGGTTTTTACTGCCAACACTACAAAGTCACACATCATTCCATTAGATATAAAAGTTTTCGATCCGTTTAGGATGTAGTGATCTCCAGATTTTATAGCATTGGTTTTTAATCGTTGCAAATCACTACCTGCAGCTGGCTCTGACATTCCCAATGCACCTATCCATTCGCCGGTAGCAACCTTAGGTAAAATTCTTTTTTTCTGTTCATCCGTCAAGTACCTAAGTAGATATGGTACAACAATATCATTTTGAATCGCGAAGCCAGGTCCTGTAGCATTTACGCGTGCTAGCTCTTCTGCGATGATTGCATTATAACGATAATCCTCAAGTCCAAGACCACCATATTCTTCTGGAATCATAGTACTTAATATACCCATTTCTCCAGCCTTTAACCAAAGCTCCCTTGGCACTTGTCCTGCCTTTTCCCATTTTTCATAATGTGGTTCTATCTCTTGCTCCATAAATGCGCGAATGGCATCTCTGAACATGATATGTTCTTCTGTTAAATATTTTTCTTGCATTGTAATATTGTTTGTTCTTACTACTAATGTAATATTTCATGTCGAAACGATATGAATCTTAGATCAGAGAATTAATAACCAGTTTATTTTTCCTTATTCTAAATCGTAATTTATTTAATTTCAGTCAATTTTATTTTACTACAATAGTCATACACTTCTCCGCAAAATGAGATATATAGTCTGTATAAAATATCGGTAGATTAAGTAGTCTGTCTTTGAGATCTAAGTTTTTATTAGAAATTCTAATTTTCAATTTAGGATTGTATTTTTCATCATAGACTTTTAAGCTTTTTGCTTTTGTAGAATTTCCAGATTTTACTTCTATAGGGAACACATTTTCACCATCTGAAATGATAAAATCTAATTCTGCTATACCTGAAGAGGTCCAATAATAGATCGAATTTTTTAAATGCATATGCAGACTCTGTGCTACATAATTCTCAGCAAGCGATCCTTTAAATTCTAAAAATAAATCTGAACCTACCAATAGACTTTTCGGATTTAGTTCTGCCATCCTTATTAGTAAGCCTACATCCAGTGTGTATATTTTAAATGCACCAATATCTTTATATGCACTTAGTGGAAGTGATGGTTTTGAAATCTGATGTACTTTATGCACAAGTCTTGCTTGTTCTAGCCAAGTAAGTGCCTCCTCATATTCTCTAGCGCGCGCACCTTTTTTTATCACTCTGTAAAGGAATTTTTTATTTTCCTTTGCCAGTTGAGAGGGTAGTGAATCCCAAATATATTTTATTCTTGCACTCATTGTATTACTCGCATACTTAGCAAAATCTAGTTGATATGATGTCAATATTTGATCTTGAATTACCTGCGCTTTTTCGATGCTTTTTGTTTCAGCAATAGTTTTAGCCACTTCTGGCATTCCTCCAGAAATGAGATAATTATTAAAATGCTCCATGATTGGATTAAAAAAAGCATCTGGAATTTTACCGATCGGTGCATTAATAAAATGATGATATGCTTTGGCATTTTTTGAGTCAATTCCATTTAAGTATTCTGTAAAACTTAATGGATTCATCTCTAGAAATTCTACTTTACCGACAGGAAAGGAACTGTTATTTCCTAATGTTAAACCTAGTAACGATCCTGCAGCAATAATGTGCAACGCTTTATATTCTTCTTCAAAGTATTTTAGTGCAGTAATGGCTTCTCTACATACTTGTATTTCATCTAGGATAAGCAGTGATTCATTTGCTTTTATATCTTGCCCACTTAGCAATGATAGATTTTCTATGATTCTGATCGGATCTTTGGTTTCTTCAAAAATCTGATGCGCATCCAGTCTTCTTTCGAAATTGAAGTATGCATAATTAGAAAAATGCTCTTCTCCAAAATCTTTTATAACTGTAGTTTTACCAATCTGTCTTGCTCCCAGAATGATAAGTGGCTTTTTCTCTTTTTTGTCTTTCCACTGCTTTAATTCAAGAATTATGTCTCTATTATATTGCAATTATATATCTTTTTGTGCAACCCAAATATATGTTATATTTACTTAAATTACACATTATTCCAACGAAAAATGTGTAATATATCACATTATTCCAATGAAAAATGTGTAAATTGTCACATTATTCCAATGAAAGGTGTGTGTTTTGCTTCGTTTTATACAATTGCTAACCCTTTCAAAATACCTAAAGTTTTATCCGAATTTTATATGATCGTATGAATGACGAACATAGGAATGTGGTATTAGAAATTCTAAAGTTGTATACATCTGTTTTGGTTAACCAGTTGAAAGGCTTCTCTGAATTGACTAAATTTAAATTGAATGGTGTATATAATATAAATAGCAAAATGGAATTGTAATACGATTACTATTTAAAATTTTCTAGAAATGCAATAGCCATTTTTCCTTAATCAAAATGCACTTTAATAAGAAAAAGCTAAGAATTATTGATTAAGGTCAAAATTCTTAGCTTTTTGAAATGATAAAATTCCTGAGTGGAGCCGCAGAGATTCGAACTCTGGTCCAGACAAAGCGCTCATATGCTTTCTACATGTTTAGTTTGTTCTTAAATTTTCGTCGTCAAGCAGGTGTACAAACAACCAACTATCTGCTTATCTTCTTAAGTTTCGATTCTTTACCGAAGCGTAAAGTCTCTATCCCGAGTGCCAGCGCGAAGCGTAGCGGTCATTATACACTGGAAAGTAAGGATATCGGAAGTCCCTTACACAGTGCAAAAAGCTATGCTAATTCTAAATTAGGCAGCTAATGCGAATCTGTTGTCGCCAATTGAATTTTGATCTTTATTTGTTACAGAGTATAAGATCAATGCTCTGACATGCTTACTTATCAACATTCTTTCCTGTCGATACCGTTCGGCCCCAATTATTACTTATATTTTTCGATGAACTTTTTCAAACGTTCTGTATGAATATTTACATATAGAATTAACATAACGAAGACTGACATGGATTCGTTCCAGTAAAGTCCCATTATTTTAAAATTACAAATGACAAAACCAATTGAACAATTATAATTAGTTGGAAATACAAGGTGTTATTTCAATAGTAAGATCACAATTTTCGTTACTTTCAAATCCGCTATTTAAATTTATTTCATTTCCAGCTTTGAATTCAACGATTTGATTATTCGTTACTATTGATTGAGCATAAATGTTATTTGCTGCATGAAAAACTCCATCGTCTATTTGATTATTTTGAAATGTTAGATTCTCGTTGCAAATGTTGGAACTACAAACTCCTGTAATAGTGCCTGGAATCTCAAAAATAAGTTCATCATAACAAAAAGTCCCAGTTTCATATCCGTGATTAAAATCAATAACTAAATCTGCAATATCTGATGATGCAGTGTAAATGTATTCGTAAAATTGCCACTGATTTGATAATTGTAAAATTAAATGATCAGTTGAGTTGTTATTAGAATTGTCTCTAAAGTCAATTCGAATTTGCCTATCATTGATGTCAGCTTTTGCATAGAATGAAAGATAGTATGATTGACCACTAATTACACTTCCAATACTTGCGTTCAATTGTGCATTCCAAAAATCAGTGCCTAATCCATCAACTTGTAAGCAACCACTCTTGAGATCTATAAAGGGATTATTCGAATCAATGTAGAATGAGCCGTAAGCACCATTAAAAAAGTTAGATACCCATGACTTTTTGCCTAATTCAAAACCGCCATTTGAAATTAAGTTTGGTGATAAATTTACTTCCTTAGTTCTAATTATTGTTTTACATGGTAAACCAACGATAACCTCTATATTACCACCGTCAGTACTCCAATTTACAATTATCTCGTTTGTATTTTGACCTGAAATTAGTGTTGCACAACTTGGAATTGACCAATCGTAAGTTGCGCCATTTATAAATGGTACAGAATAGGATGCATTACTTGTATTAGGTGTCAAAAGACTTTCTCCTTCTAAGACAATATCTTCTACAAGTTGAAAGGCTTTAACATATTCTACTTCCATAACCTGAGGAAAAGTAGTTGATGCATCAGGATATCCAGGCCAATTTCCTCCAACAGCAACATTCAGGATAAAATGAAATTCTTCATTAAAAGGGTAGATGTAGTTTCCAACATCTGGATCATCTATCTCCAGAATTTGATTATTATCTACAAACCACTTAATATTGTTTTCACTCCATTCGATACTAAATAAATGAAAGTCATCACTAAAATTCCCACTAGCTAAAGTATAAGAATTTCCAATACTGGATTTGTCAGTTGGACTATTGCCAAAATGACAAGTTGCATAACATTTGTTTTGCTGATGACCAAGATATTCCATAATATCAATTTCTCCGCTTGATGGCCATCCACCATAAATATCACAGCTAGGCATCATCCAAAATGCAGGCCAAATACCTTGTCCAAATGGTAGCTTGATGCTGGCTTCTAGCTTACCGTATTTTATATCTTTAAGATTTAAAGACCTGATTCTTGAAGATTCATAATAGTTGGGTGACGGTTCATTTGCAATTATTTTTAAAGTACCGTTAGAAACTTGTGCATTAGAGTTTGTGTAATTTTGGAGTTCCGCATTTCCCCAACCATTGTTCCCAAGTTGATAAGACCAATTATTAGGATTAAGTGTGTTGCCATCAAATTCATCTTGCCAAACCAATTGATAATTACATTGACTGAATACTACCGTCGACGGAATAATTACGAATAAAATTATTTTAAATATCTTCAAAATTGATTTTTATTTTCATAAATATAAAAACAAGATTGGACTTATATGGAAGAGTTGCTCTATTCATTAAAATAGCTAGATATTTAAAAACATTCACTTCATTATGCGAGTTTTTTATTTTTACATATATTAATTATCTTTATGTGTATTTAAATATTTTTAATAAAAATCACATATATGAAAAACCTACATTTATTAATTCCGATGTTATTTTTAAGTTTAGCAATATCATTCTCGTCATGTAGCGATGATGATTCTGAAGATCAAGTAGATCCAATTGAGGAAGTTTCAGTAGAAATGCAATTAATTAAATCTTGGAAACAAATAGAATATAATGTTTTAGTAGATGGTAATTGGATTGACGATCATCCTAACCAAGAAGTGTGCACTTCGGACGATTTAATAGTTTTTAAAACTAACAGCGAAGTTTGCTTTGATGAAGGAGCGACCAAATGTGACCCAAATGATGATCAAGTCTATGCTAATGGTACTTGGAGCTTGTCGTCAGACGAAATGAGTGTTGAAATTATGATTGTAAATCAATCGCAAAATTTTAATATAGTAAGTTTAACCGAAAATAGGCTAGAATTAGAACTCCCAGAATTTGAAGATGGACAATATGATGTCCGTATCGTTTTAGAAGCTCAATAGGGATAATTTATAATTTATAATTTAAAGGCAGTACAAATGCGTTTGTATTGCCTTTATTTATATCTTGAAGTATCAATCAACAAATGTGCAGGAATTAGATGCCGTAATTTTAAATTTTAATGAATCCAATGTTGCTATTTTAAATGTCACATTGGCTTTTATTATGTTTGGAATTGCTTTAGAATTAAAGTTAGAAAACTTCAAAATATTATTCAGGCAACCTAAAAGCGTTGTTGCTGGACTCCTTGCTCAATTATTATTACTTCCAGTTGTAACTCTATTGTTAATATTCATTTTTAATCCACAAGCAAGTATTGCATTAGGGATGATATTAGTCGCAGCATGCCCCGGAGGAAATATCTCAAATTTTATCTGTTCAATAGCTAAAGGTAATACAGAATTGTCAATTGTACTTACGATTATTACAAGTATAGGAGCTATATTTTTTACCCCTTTCAATTTTGCATTTTACGGAAATCTTTATGGACCAACTAGTGAAATATTAAAAGAAATAAGTCTAAACTGGTTTGATGTAATGCAAACAATTTCATTAATTATCATTATTCCAATTACTGTAGGAATGATTTGTAAAAGAAAGTTTCCAAAATTCTCTATAGCAATATCAAGCAAGTTAAAAGTGATTTCCATGATCTTATTTCTAATTATTGTCGCTGCTGCTTTGGGTGCTAACTATGCAAACTTTATTGCTACTATTGGATCAATTGCTACCTTAGTATTTTTGCACAATGCTATCGCAATTATAACTGGATACTCAACTGCAAGAATATTTAAATTGCCATTTAGTCAACAAAAAACATTGGCAATAGAAACTGGAATTCAAAATTCAGGGCTAGGACTGCTCTTGATATTTTCTTATTTTGAAGGATTAGGTGGTATGGCAATAATTGCCGCCGCTTGGGGAATTTGGCACATCATTTCTGGTTTTGGATTGGCATTTTTATTAAGTAAAAAAGCAGTTTAAATTATGTTGTATTACTTGATAAAATATTTGTCGACAGTGGTTTTAAAAATATTTTACAGCAAAATTGAAATTGTTGGAAAAGAAAATATTCCCACTATTGATGCACCTATTATTTTTGCACCTAACCATCAAAATGCACTAACTGATGCAATAATTTTAGGGGTTTATTCACCATTGCCGATCTACTCACTAACAAGGTCTGATGTTTTTATAAAACCTTTAATGAGTGTTTTCAAGTCATTAAAAATGATGCCTATTTACAGAATCAGAGATGGCTATGGCAAGCTTACAAAAAATGATGCAATATTTGAAACTTGTAAAAATTTATTGGTAGATAAAAAAGCAATTCTCATATTTCCAGAAGGAAACCATTCTTTAGATTACTTCCTAAGACCATTAACAAAAGGAATTTGTCGAATAGCATTAAATTCTCAAGTCGCTGTTAAAGATGAGGTAAAGATTATTCCAGTAGGATTAAATTTTTTCGATCATTTAAATTCTGGAAGCAAACTGATCGTAAAATTTGGAAAACCAATCAATGTCAAAAACTATATACCACAATTTAATCAGAACAATAATCAAGGATATATTGCACTAAAGAAAGATATTTCCACGGGGATGAAGGATACACTCATTATTCCAGAGAAAAAAGAAAATTACAATTTTGCAAAAACCATATTTACAAAAGAAAATGAAAAATTTGGTTTTAAAGAATTAAGTAAGATTGCAAGAGATTCAAATGATATATTAAAAACTAAAAGCAAATGGTGGAAAAAACCATTGATTTTATTGTTTAGCTTAGCAAATCTTCCAATCTATTTATCGTCGCATTATATTATACATAATGTAATGAGCGAAATCATATTTTCGAGCTCAGTTAAAATCGCGTTAGGTGTAATTATTTTTCCGATTTGGTTAATGCTTGTTTTTTTTATTAGCTTTTTATTATGTGGACTTAATATCGCTGTGATTGTCTTCTTTGGTCAATTAATCTCTGTATTATTACGAAAGTATTTTGTAGAAGTTTAAATTCCTGAAATCAGAATAATACATTGAAATATAGTTAATAATGGAAGACAATTCAAAAGATCAAGAACTCAAATCATCTGACCCAAATCCACAACTGAGCGAAGAGGCGGAACCAAAGAAAGTTACAGATGGACTGTTCGCAATATTGATTGGTTTAGTTATAGTTTGGGTGGCGTATTATTTCTATAACACTATGACGGATTACGAAGCTGGGTATGAAATAGAGATGAATGTAATCTTGTTATTTGCATACAAAATTTTTGGTAAATTG
Source organism: Saprospiraceae bacterium (assembly GCA_020630525.1). Lineage (GTDB taxonomy): Bacteria > Bacteroidota > Bacteroidia > Chitinophagales > Saprospiraceae > JAHDBF01. Next base: position 13,413 of record JAHDBF010000020.1, on the reverse strand, counting down.
ATTTCATCTATTTTGATTGGAATTATAGGATTACTAGTAATATTTAGCGGAATTTCAGATAGTATCGCTGCGATCAAAGAAAAATAGCTAAACCAAATTAAGTTTATTTGAGGTTGATACATTTTACATTTCTTTCGATATGTAAAACGGTTTTGTTCTATATATTAATTATAGGCGATGAACTGCAATATAATTTATGGTCTAAATACGCAATAATGTATATTTACTCCATATTTGTACATTGAGATTCGATAATTCACCTATGACAGAGATATTTGAAGATAAGAAATTCCAATCTAAACTGGCTTCGCTCGCAGAAAAACTCAACAAGTCTATTCCCGAAGTAAGAATTCAAGCTAAAGATTATATTGAGGAATTGTATTCAATTCATCATCCATTAGTATCAGCAATCGGCGTGCAGGGAGCAGAGTATATCTTGGGTCGAGGATATGATAAAACGATAGATGTAAATCCGGCAGAAATAAAAGAGTTGTCTAAACTAATGCGGCGACATCCGATTGCATTTGTCATGACACATAAGACATACATTGATATGTTTGTCCTAGGCGTTGTGCTTGCAAGACATGGATTGCCTTTACCATTTACCTTCAGTGGAATAAATATGGCATTCTTTGGTTTAGGAGAATTAGGTAGAAGAGCAGGAGCAATATTTATCAGAAGATCATTTAAGGACAACGAAGTTTATAAGCTTACCCTAAAACATTTTATATCTCATCTTGTAGATCGAAAGTCTCACTTTATGTGGGCAATAGAAGGAACTAGATCCCGTACTGGGAAAATAGTTTGGCCCAAAATGGGAATTTTAAAATACATAGTAGATGCAGAAAAAGATTCTCGAAGCGAAGTAAAATATGTCCCTGTTTCTATAGTGTATGACTTGATTCCCGATGTGCAAGATATGGTCAAAGAGACAAGAGGTAAAAACAAGAATAGTGAGAGCCTAATGTGGTTTTTGAACTATGTGAAAAAAATGGGAGACGACTTCGGTAAAATATCTTTAAGGATTGGAAAACCTGTTGAGCTTGATGAAACACCGATTTCGATCGTACCAACAGAAGATTCTCTGAGTACAGAAATGATAAGTACTTTGCCTAAGTTTGCATTCGAATTGGTCCATAAGATAAATACCATTACACCTGTTACAACGGCTTCATTGGTGTGTACTTCTCTACTTTCTAAATTTGCACTAAAGAAAAAAGCGTTAGAAAAGTCTGTGGTTGAGCTAATGCAAATGATAGAAAGCCATAAACCCGATGCATTGGTTGATAGAGGGAAAGCCATTGGTCAGTCTGTACAATCTGCAGTAAATCTCTTGAGTAAAGCTGGCTTAGTACAACAAATTGGGGAAGGACCAAGTGCAAAATATTCAATAGTTCCAGAAAATTATTTGACTGCCAACTATTATTCTAATATGGGTGTACATCATTTGTACCATAGAGCATTTATTGAATTAGCAATTATTGGTCTTGAATTAGTACCCGCTCATAAACGACTAAAGGTTTTTTGGAATCAAATAATGGATTTAAGAGACCTTTTTAAATTTGAATTTTTCTATTCAAACCGAGCGCAGTTTAGTGATGAGATCGAACATGATTTAAATTATCTAGATAAAGATTGGTTTACTAAAATTCAAGATGAAAATTTTGATGTAAAAGAATTATTAACCAAACAACCAATTTTGGTTTGTCCGGTTGTTTTAGGGAAATATTTAGAAGCCTATCAAGTAGTAGCAACTACATTAAAATCATTAGAAACAAAAAAAATATTTACTGATAAAGAACTTTTGGCAAACTGCCTTTTTATAGGTGAAGAAATGCATTGGAAAGGGCAAATCCATAGAGTAGAATCTGTCTCAAAACCATTTGTTGAAAATGGAATTCGATTGGCACAAAACAAACAACTTGTTCCTACGATAACAGAATCGAAAACAGAAGAAATAACGGATTGGCTGGATAAGTTAAAAAGACTTTCTGCAAGGATAAAATATATTCAAGAAGTCTTTGTAGAGTTTTATGATGAAACTACTAACATTCCCATCGAGAGAAATATAGTTCCAGGATCAAAAACGGACAGCATAACCGAAGAAGTATTGAGTGGAGAACGTGGTCCACATATCGGCGCATTTTTTGACTTGGATCGTACCTTAATAAAGAGTTTTTCTGCTAAACAATTTTTTCAGAATAGATTATTAAGTGGAAAGATGACTCCAAAAGAGGTGGTCGCCCAAACCCAAGCTGGATTAGTGTATGCATTGGGCAATAAGAATTTTGCTGGAATGGCAGCCATAGGAGCGCAAGGAGTAAAAGGCATAAAAGAAAAAGTTTTTATCGATGCAGGAGAAGAGGTATATCTCAATCATTTGGCAAAAGAAATTTTTCCCGAATCTAGAGCTCTGGTAAATGCCCACCTAGAAATGGGACATACCGTTGCGATTATTTCCGCAGCTACGCCATATCAAGCAATGCCAATCGCTAGAGATTTAGGTATTGATCATATTATGTGTACGAGGATGGAAGTAGAGAAAGGAAGATTTACAGGACAGATAATTGAGCCAGCATGTTGGGGCGACGGAAAAGCTGCTGCAGCACGTGATCTAACTAAGAAATTAAATCTTGACTTATCAAAATCACATTTTTATACCGACAGTGCAGAAGATATGCCGCTGATGGATATTGTAGGGCATCCGCATCCTGTAAATCCAGACACTGAATTATCCTCAATCGCTTATCAAAGAGATTGGCCAATCTTTCGATTTGATGATGACAATCCTACTAAGACAAGTAATATCTTAAGAACACTTGTTGCTTTTGGTGGATTGATTCCTGTTGCTGCAGCTGGCTTCTTTACAGGTACACATTCTCTATCTTTTAAAGAAAGTATCAACAATATGATTGCGGTTGTAGGTGATTTGGGAACGCAATTGGCTGGGATAACTTTAGTTACGAAAGGAAAAGAAAATCTGTGGTCATCAAGACCAGCCGTTTTTATTTTTAATCATCAAAGTAATGTTGATTTTCTAATTGTCGCTAAGTTATTGCGTAGAGATGTAGTCGGTATTGCTAAGAAAGAATTGACAAAAACCCCAATCGGTCCATTGTTTAAAATGGCTGGAATTATCTTCATAGACCGTAAAAATAAAGAGAAAGCAATTGAAGCACTGAAGCCCGCTGTAGATGCATTGAAGTCTGGAACTTCAATAGGAATAGCTCCAGAAGGCACTAGAAGTTATGACTATAAGTTGGGCAAATTTAAAAAAGGAGCTTTTCATCTCGCTATGCAAGCTAAAGTGCCAATAGTGCCAATCGTCATAACAAATGCACATGACGTTATGCCAAGAGGTACCAGCGTTTTAAGACCTTCCGTCGTTGAAGTAAAGGTGCTAGAGCCTATTCAAACCCATAAGTGGAAACGCAAAAATATTGACAAGCATGTGGAAGAAGTTAGAAACAAATATCTAAAAGAATTAGGTCAGGACGTCAAGATTCTTAAAAAGGAGAATAGAAAGGCAAAGAAAAAATAATTTATTCAGCTAACGATTCTTATCGCTAAAAATGTTTTAATTACTTCTGTTTCTAATGAATTAATAGCCCAATCATTTTACGGTTGTAAATATTATTCAGGGATACAAGTAAAATTATGTGCAGAAAAAGTAGTACTATTTTTTGCTCAAATAGTTATTATCCAAGAATAAAATTTTATTTCATAGAAAAAAGGAATAAATACATACCAATCATCTAATGTGTTGCCTAATTAAGTGCAATTTTCTTTTCGTTGCAATACGACAAAGCTATTATAAAGAAAGATTATATACTCCGAGTTTCAATATATTTTCGTAACGTTATATTAATTAAATTAAATGCTACAAAATTTAAGTTATGAAATCCGTTTTCTCAATTTTTTTGATTTTTTTGAGTTGCTACTCTGTTGTGTTTGCTCAAAATTCTGGAGATCAAATTTTTGATAATTCAGTACTCCATGAAATACGATTTACCTTTAATGAAAGTAATTATTGGTCGATTTTATCTAATAATTACGACAATAATGCTGACCCATTTCAAGAGAAACCTTATTTAATGTGTGATGTAGTGATTGATGGAGTACAAGTAGATTCTATTGGATTGAGGTTTAAAGGATTTACATCTTATTTTACCTATGGAAATAAAAAGCCCTTCAAATTAGATTTTAATGAATTCGTTTCTGGACAAAAATTTGATGGACTTAGAAAGTTAAATCTAAATAACGGTACTGGCGATCCGTCAATGCAGCGTGATGTGATTGCTTACAATGTGCTAAGGTCTGTTGGGGTACATGCTCCACGTACCTCTTATACTAAGGTCTATTTAAATGATGAATACTTTGGTGTTTATCAGATTATTGAACAAGTAGATAGAGCATTTATTGGGAACAATTTTAGCAGCGATAATGGAAATTTATTTAAAAATTTATCTTGGAGTAAACTCGAATATTTAGGAAATGACCCATCAGAATACAAGCAGATTTTCGATCTCAAAACTAACGAAACTGTAGATGATTGGACTGGATTAATAGATTTTCTTTATTTCCTAAACAATAGCACAGATGAAGAGTTTCAAGAAAATATTGATGAATATTTTAATGTAGACCTTTTTTTAAAAACACTCGCTGTAGATGTTGCCACTAACAATTGGGATTCATATTTGGAGCATGGACGTAATTGGTATATGTATGAGGATGTTAATACTGGGATTATACATTGGATACCTTGGGATTATAATCTTAGTTTAGCAGGCGATCTTGGCGGCGGTGGCATTGATGAATGTGAAATTTTTGTAGATTTCTCTACATTTACTAACGGTACAACCCAAGTAGAATTTAATGATGCTTCATTTGCTTTTGGCGAGTATAGCTTAACCTGGGATTTTGGTGATGGCAATAGTTCTACCGAAAGTGAGCCGATTCATGTCTATGATGAACCCGGAATTTATACAGTCTGTCTTGAGATTTATGTTGATGATAATTGTAGAGATAGTTTATGTAAAGAGGTTGATACCAATTATGATTTTGCTGATTGTACTTCCGTCACATCTGGTGAGTTTACAGGAGAAGTAGGAGCAGCTTTTGCAGAAGTAGTTGGTTTTAGTCCGTGGTGTTGTGACTCATGGAGTGAAGATTGTCAAGATTTTTATGATTGGATATCTGGAGATGACGATTTTGGTTTCTCTTTTGATTTTTCATTCGATCAACGAGAAAACGAAGGCGTTCTTATCCGTAGGTTACTTTCAATTCCTAGCATTTATGATAAGTATCTTTCTCATGCTTGTGATTTGGTAGAAAACCATTTTGTTGATACTAAAATTAATGATTTGATAAACCAGAATGAAGAATTGATTTTAGATGCAATGTTAGAAGAAACTGACCATCTTTTTTTTGAAGATGAGATCATAGCTGACTTTAGCGAAGAAGGATTACAAATGTACATTTCTGATAGAACCGCAGCTTGTAGTGCAGAATTAGACACCATCGGCAATTGTATGCAAGCGGCAATATTTATCAACCCAATGGATTTAGTGATCAATGAATTAATGGCGTCTAATGATTCCCTTGGTATAGTTTCTGATGAAGCAGGAGAGTTTGATGATTGGATAGAATTGTATAACAATTCTGGACAAATGATAGATTTATCCGATGCTTATCTTTCTGATGATGCTGATAATTTATTGAAGTGGAATTTTCCATTTGGGACAACAATTAATGCAGGAGAATACCTAACACTTTGGGCCGATAAAGATGAGGATCAAGGATTGTATCATACTAATTTTAAATTAAATAAATTAGGTGACCAAGTATTTCTATCTAATTCTAATGGCTCAATTATTGACCAAATAGTTTTCGACGCTCAAAATACAAATATTGCTCTTGCAAGAATTCCAAACGGTATTGGAGAATTTATAAATCAGATTCCTTCTTTCGGTTATAATAATGAAAATGCAAGTGCTGTTAATGAACTGCCAAATGAATCTATTACTATTTTCCCTAATCCAGTGATTGATATTTTGAATGTTGAAATTACAGGAAAATTCAACAACACATTTCGTTTTGATATATATAATTCTTTAGGTGAATTAGTTAAAAGTATTTCTTGTAATGAGACTGGAACCTCCAATATTGATGTTTCCAATTTTAAAGAAGGAATTTATTTTATAAAACCCCATAAGGATAATTCACAATTTTCTTATAGTAGTTTTATAAAGTTATAGAATGACGATTGTGATAGTATACCATTAAGTATACTTTAAATTGTGTTTTGATATTCTAGAATGCAACGCATCTACAATTGATGAAATTTATGCATAATTTGATCCACTACTATATAGATTTTTTTCAAATTTATTAGCCTCAATTTACGTCCTTTTCAAAGTTTCTATATCTTATAAGTAGAAACAAGCATTTAATTTTTGGAAAACTCAGCATACATTATTTCATTGGTACAAAACATTAAGAAACATGATATGGTTTCGATGCGTACAATTTATGAAATGTATGCTAAGCAAATGTTGGCTTCGAGTTTCAGAATTACAAATAGTCTTCCTGATTCCGAAGATATTATACAAGAATCATTTTTATGCGCTTTTCAGAAAATAGAACAACTTAAAGACGAAGGCAAATTCTCTTCTTGGCTAAAGCAAATTGTTATAAACAATAGTATAAAGTTTATAAAAAATAAAACAAGTTTTGAACCTTTAGATGAGATAAATGAAAGAGAAGTGAAGGAAGATAACTCTAACTGGTATATGTCAATTCCATTCAATCAAATTAGAGAGTCAATAATGAGTTTACCTGATGGATGTCGTGAGATATTTTCACTTTATCTATTGGAAGGGTATAAGCACAAAGAGATTGCTTCTGCGTTAGGCATTTCAATTTCTAATTCTAAGAGTCAGTATAGATACGCTTTGAAATTACTAAAGAATATACTAATGAAATATCATCATGAATAATTTTGAAAAATATTTGCAAGATAATAAAGATAAACTCCAATCGGATTCTGTTGATGAGAAAGTATGGTTGATGATAGAGAATGAAATGCTCAAATCAAAAAATAGACGGAGTAAACGCTTTCTGAGGATTACTTTTATAGTGATTTTTATGTCTTTATTAGGATGTTTAATTTATGTTTTACAAGATCAGGATGAAGGATTAAATGAACAAAAAATATTAGCTGAATACGATTTGACTAAATATAATTTTGAGGAAAAAGTAAATACTAAAAAACAACAGTTGGTAAGCGCCACTGTTCCTGAAACTAAGTTTGAAGATTTCCAAATATTGTTGCAACAATTAGAATTCATGGATGGACAATTTCAAGATTATATCAGGTATATAGAACAGAATGGATACCAAGAATTTATTGGTGATCAAATTTTAAATTTTTATAAATCTAAGATCGAGCTTTTGGATAAAATCAAAAGTGAGATCGATAAAATTAATTATTATGAAAAAATCAAGCCTTCATATACAGAGTACGTTACTATTGAAATTTAATACTGGAGTGGCACTGATGTATTGCCTTTTGTTTGCACAAAGCATTTTAAATGCACAAATATCTAAAACTTACGTAGAGGAAATATCAGTTGGAAAACAAGTTGAAATATTGTCTAATGTTCCTTCGTCTATTGGTGTAAATGTGTCTGGAACAGTTACCACTAATAATACTAAAAACCGATATTCATTGAGTGGTAAAAACGGAGACTTGAGACTTAACGTGTTAAAGGATTTATTGATAGAGACATGGGATAAAGCAATGGTTAGGCAAGAAACAAAAATTACCGTAAACTCTAATGATGACAATGATGCGATACGTCTGTTAGCGTTGATGAAAATAAAATTGGTCAATGGTCCAGATGGACGAATTGATATTGATTGTAATCTCAATATTGATTTGTTTAAAATGAAAAATGGTTGGTTTAGGTCAGACGATTGCACTATACAGTTAGAGAGTGGAGAAAATATTTCCATAAATTATTTGGAATTAGAAACAAAACTATTTATTCCTAAATATGCAAATCTGAATCTCAAAGGAAACAAACATTGCATTATAAGATTAGGAGAATTAGATGGAGATCTGGATGTCGAAATGAAGTATGCTGAAATCTATGGAGTATCAGTAAATAACTTAAGAGCTAGTCTGAGATCTTGTTACAACGTAATTTTTGAAAGTGTAGAAAATGCAGATATTAGTAGCTCTAACTCATATGTGAAAATCGACAAAGCAAATATTATTTCAATAGGATCACAATCTTTGAATGATGCATGTAAATTAGCAAACCCTAAATACATGAGATCAAATAGTGCGCAATCCAAATATAAATTTGGGCAATTAAATACCTTACAAATTTCAGATTCTGCCAATGATGAAATTGTAATTAACGAAGTTGATAATCTCATTATGAAGTCAAGTAATTTTTCGAATTTGGAAATAAATAAATTAAGAAAAAGCTTGATCGCAGATGTAAAGAATACGGATATCAGTATTGGAAATTTAGATAAAGACTTTTCAGAAATCAATATAACTAATGCATTGAGTACAATAGAAATTTCAACTGATAAAGCATCAAATTATCTTTTATCTCTTGCAAAAGATAATTTGATTGAAGGCTTTGATGAGGCAAAATTTAGTTTGTATGCTGACGAAGGATTAAATAATGTTTATCGCTTTGGAAGTAAAGTTTCAAATTCAACAATTACATTAAATTGTGATCGCTGTAAGTTTACTATATATTAATAACCAAAAGAAATGTGCATAGATATTTCTTATTTGTCTAATGGTTTTTATTCACTCTTATTGGAAAATTAAAGTGGCTTAAAAGGTATGAGTAAATTTGTAAAAATATAATTAGAAAATATATAGGGTCGAAAGCAAATAGAAAATACGTTCGGAGCAAGCCAAATTAATGAATCCTCATTTTACTATAAATGAGGATTTTTTTATTAACAATACCAAATCAAGAAACTACCCAAAAGGGTAGGGAATCAAAATATTTTGATATTTACTTTTGAATCATGTTAGTTGAATTACTAAAGATTTTAAAAGAAGCAGACTTTGTGATCAATGATTACAAACTTAATAACAACGCGATTCCATCACAGAACGTTTTGATGAAGTTTGTCGAACAAGATCTGTCAGTAATTAATGATAAACTAACCAATCATTTTTCAAATCCAAAATATAGATCAACATGAAAAAGCTACTTACAAATCGCGAGATCGAAGTATTAAAACTCATTGCTTTAGAATATTCAATGGAAGCAATAGCAAAAACACTATTCATTAGCGTCAATACAGTCGGTACACATCGTTGTAAGATACTGGCCAAACTTGATGTACGTAATACTGCAGGAATGATAAGACGTGCATTTGAACTTGGTATCTTATCAATAAAAAATAGTGCAGTAGCAGCATAGTATAGCTTACTCTATATGCACAACTTTCAACTAAGAGATTCTAACTTATTAATTTATAAAACAAATTCCTTTCTAATGAAAAATTTACTTTTTAAACAATTATTTACAATAGCTTTAAGTATTTTATTTGTAAACTTATATGCTCAACAATCAGAGATAGAATATAACTCAGATTCAGATATTAATGCCAATGGGCCACATTTGTTATTAAAGGAAACTGGAGATATTGGAAACGGAAGTCTAGGTGGTGGAACTAGTGATGACGGATGGGCAAGACTTTGGTTTGTTAATGACAGTAGCCCAACTGATAGATGGAGTTTTCTAGCAAGACCGCACGCAGGTGCTACAGATAATGAGGGTGTACTTACACAACCACTGGTAATGGCTCATAATGCAGTTCAGAAATTTGGTTTCGGCGAAGATGGCACTTTACGTATCAATAAAAAATACACATTACCCAATGATAAAGGTTTAAGTCGACAAGTATTAACAGATGACGGTAATGGAGATGCGTCATGGAGTTATGTCGATTACACAGAGAAAGCAGGAACAATTAGTGATCCCAATTTTCAGTTTCATGAAGACTCTAATGGCGCTGCTTCGATTTCGTTCAGCAATAATCAATTTGCGAATAATCGTTTTTACATCCTTGCAGACCCAAGTAATACTTCTGGTGTAAATGCAAGAATGCGTTTAGCTTGGGCAAATATCGGAACGAGTGAGATTCATAATTTGATGTATCTTGATGCTAGTGATTATAATGTTGGGATCAACACTGAGCCAGATGAAGACTTTGTGTTGTATGTCAAAAAAGATGATACTAATACTGCTAATCAGATCGCGGCTCACTTTGGCGAATTTAATGCAGGAACAGTAGGCTATGTTACTATAAATAGACCTACTTCAGGTTCTGGTGCTACTTCCATATTGAGATTAAAAGACAACGATAATACGATTGCAGAATTTTTAGATAGTGAAGGTGATATACGCTTTGAAGCACCATTGGAAATGCGTGACAAAATAGAAGTGTTTAATGCTGATATTGAATTGAAAGGTGCTACTCCAGGAAAGTTGGTTTTAGGTGATGTTATGAATATGGATCCTAAAATAGTCGCGCCTAGTACATGCGTAGTCGGAGATGTTTATCTTAGTAATGCTGGTGGTGTATTTAAGCTGAGAGTATGCACTGCTACCAATACTTGGAATGATTTGTAATATTTGAATAGGGTAAAGTATCTGTCTTGAATCCTAAATGAAAAGATATTTTACCCTCTTCTTTTACTTTCAAATTATTTTCCTATATTACTCAAGCTGATAATTTACGTTAATCATTCTTTAGTCACAAAGCAATCAAACAACTTCTATGATTTACCTTTTTGACATATTGACTAAGGTTGTTTTTCTCAAAAGAATATTAATTAAGAATAGATTAATATACTTTTGGGCTTGCCTGCTATACTCTTTATTTTCTAATGCACAGGTCATTAGTCACCAGACACAACAGTTGTTAGATTCTTCTTATTATTACTCAAGATATGATTTCGATAAATGTATTTCATTTGTCGATTCTGCTTTGCAAAGTAGTTCTGTCAATGATAGAAATTACCTTGATGACTTATCCCATTATTATATTGGAGTATGTTATAATAGGAGTGGAAGATATGACGATGCATTACAATATTTTTCTTTCGGATTGAATAGAATGAATGCTAGAAAAGATTCAATATTGATAGCTGACATCTTGTATCAACAAGCTTTAGTTTATAGGCAACAAACCCAGTATTTGAAATTTATAGAAAAAATTAATGATGCGCTGAGAATTGCGGAAGCAATAAATTACAAACAGAAAATTGGAATGTGCAATAATGCAAAATTGATTCATTTTAATGAACGAAAAATGTACTCAGAAGCGGAAAAATGTGGGCTATATGCATTAAAAATATTCGAAGCTATAGCTGATAGTAGTAGTATGGGAGATGTGTATAATAACCTAGGAGTTATGATGACTTCTCAAAATAAATTCGACAGAGCATTGAGATATCACACGAAACAACATGCTTTAAATGTAAAACTAAATAATGTTTGGGGTAAAGGATATAGCCATGCTAAACTGGCAAATATATATGCAATCCAAGGTGATAAATCTAAGTCTATCCAACACATAAATGATGCATTACTAATAACGGAATCAATAGGTACGCCATATGAATTGGCTGGCTCGCTATTAAAAAGTGCAAAGGTTTATGCAAAGCTAAATTTAAATACAAAGGCTTTGCAAAATGCATATAAAGCTAAATCCATTTCTGTAAAAAGTAAACAACAAAACCTCTATATAGATGTTTTAAAAACCATTTCTGAAATACATTTTACTCAGAATAGATTGGATAGTGCAATCATCTATAAAGATAAATTTATTGCCGCTAAAGATTCAATTCTAAATAGCAATATGGCAAAGGAACTTCACGAAATGGAAGTTAAATATGATACGGAAAAAAAGGAAATTGAAATCCAAAGACTAGCATTAGAAGACGAATTGAGTCAAACTAAAATTTCAAATCAGAAATTTATAATCGGTGGAAGTGTTGTTGCAGTATTTGTTTTAGGTTTTTTACTTTTTAGGTTACGAAAGAAAAATATACAAATCGCAAAACAGAATGAAGTCATTAAAACTGCTTTAAACGAAAAAGAAATTTTACTCAAAGAGATACATCATCGAGTAAAAAACAACTTGCAAGTTATCTCATCACTGCTAGGGATTCAATCCCGATCTATAGCAGATCAAAAAGCAAAAGATGCAATTAAGGAAGGACGGACACGTGTACACGCCATGTCTTTAATCCATCAAAATTTATATCAAAAAGAAAATTTATCAGGTATAGATATGGCAGATTATCTTCCTAAACTTTCCAAAAGTCTATTTAATACCTATAATATCATTGGAGAAAGAGTTAAGCTAATTACCGATATTGAACCAATGAAATTAAGCGTAGAAACTGTGATTCCGATTGGATTAATTGTAAATGAATTAATAACAAACGCACTAAAGTATGCGTTTCCGGATAATACAACAGGTGAGATAGAGGTTAATTTCAAAGAGGAAAGTGATAAATTGAGACTAACAGTTTCTGATAACGGAATAGGCTTAAGTGAAGATCAATTTTTTAATAAAAAGAAAAATTTTGGACATGTTTTGATAAAAGCATTTAAGAACAAATTAGATGGGGAAATCTTGCTCGATGGAAACAACGGAACATCAATAACGATGCTGATTGCTAACTATATAAAAATTGAGTCATGAACATAGCAGAAGTTCCAATATTGATTGTAGAAGACAATCCAATCATTTCTGCAGATATAGAATCACTATTGGATTCCGAAGGGTTTAATATTCTAGGTGTTGCCCATAATGCATCTGAGGCATTTGATTATTTGCAATTTAAATCAGTTGGGTTTTCTTTATTAGATGTCAATTTGGGAACTGGACAAACGGGTCTTGATATTGCTAAAGTTATTGATGAAAAGTATAATATTCCCTACGTGTTTCTAACCTCTTTTGATGATGAATTAACCATAAATGAAGCACAGAATTTATCGCCTTATGGCTATATAGTAAAACCGTTTCAAGAAAGAACATTGCTCACAACCATCAAATTAGCCATTTCAAATCATAGTAAAATTGTCAATAGCGATTCAAGTATTGCGCACCTTATGCATCTTGTTAATACACCGCTTTCAAATCAAGAAATTAAAATTACTAAAGCACTTATATCTGGAAAATCTTACAAAGAGATTGCGCTGGATCTGTTCGTGAGTATAAATACCATTAAGTATCACGCCAAAAATATTTACATGAAATTTGAAATTAAAAGTAGAGCAGAACTGGCTGCCTTGATTCGATAATCACACTTTCCCCAAAATCTCAGATAGCTTATCCGCCTTATCTGCATCTCCA
>JAHDBF010000019.1 GCA_020630525.1 Saprospiraceae bacterium | reverse complement strand
GGTGGTTTCGAGCTAGGTGCAATCTACACAGGAAAAATCTACAAAAAACCTAAGGTTACGCCAATACTTTTATGCCCAAGACTTTAATTTTTATAACTGATCAGAAAAAAATTCAGATGAAAGCAAGACAGCTATCATTCGCTATAATCATATCAATTTTAAGTTTCTCGAGTTTACTAGCACAACCGTTAACTGTGCCTAAGTACGAACAAATGCTTGAAGTAGCCGCAGAGGCAGAAGCCATTGGTGACTACTACAATGCATTAGATTGGTACGACCAAGCATATAAAGAAAGTAAGGATAAAGATTTATCCATCAAGAAAGCAGAGATGTATTACTTGTTGAGAGATTATACCCGTGCAGAAAAAGACTTGGATCGTGTACTAAAAAGAGATAAAGAAGAAAAATACAAAGAGCAAAGATATATGCATGCCATGTCGCTAAAAGCATTGGGCAGATACGAAGAGGCGGTAGATGCATTCAATATTTTTATTGCTGATACGGACAGTGAGGAAATGAGAAAGAAAGCCCAATTTGAGTTAGAAGGAATAGATCTTTTAAATGCATTGGAGCAAAATATTGATGTAGGATTTATGTTTGGTGGAGATAAGATAAACAATGCGTCAGGAGAAGCTTCACCAAGACAATATAGAGATGGAAATTTATATTTTTCTTCTTTTAACAGAAGAACAAAAATTGATGTAGTAGAAGATGAAGATTATCACTCTAAAATTTATTATGCAGCTAAAAGTGATGGAGGATTCCAGAAACCAAAAGCCATCGGTGAGCAAGTAAATAGAAAAGAATACCACAATGCCAATGTGAGCTTTTCTGATGATGGCAGAGTAATGTATTTTAATAGAGTTCAGCTAGAAGGTACGAATACGACTTTTAGTAAAATTTTTGCAAGCTATAGTAAGAATGAAACATGGAGTCCTGCAGTTGAGGTCGAAGGCATCAATGGGGATTATATTACAAAGCAACCTGCTGCAGGAGAATTGTTCGGTAATGATGTGTTGTTTTTTGTTTCTGATATGGATGGTGGATATGGTGGATTTGACATTTACTATGCTACGGCAAAAGGAGATGGTTCTTTTTCTTCTCCAATAAATCTTGGAGAATCTATTAACACCGCTGGCGATGATGTTACGCCATTTTACCAAGATGGAAATCTGTACTATAGTACAAATGGATTACCAACTATAGGAGGATTCGATATTTTCCAAACAGCTTGGGATGGCTCTAACTGGAGTAAGCCAAAAAACATGGGATTTGGTTATAACTCAGCAAATGATGATTTGTACTTATCTTATTCTGCGGATGGAAATGCTGGATACATCGTATCTAATAGACCTGATGAAAATAAGAGAAAATTACAATCAAAAACTTGTTGTGATGATATATACTTATTCTCGATTAGACAAGTGATTATTGATCTGTTAGCGACGATTACAGATATGGAAGGAAATCCATTAAACGGTGCTTCTTTGACATTAAGAAACTTAACAGCGCCAAATTTATTTTCACCAGACAGTAAGAATTTGCCAGAAAATCATGAATTTCAGTTTTCCTTAGATCAAGATTATGAATACGAATTATTGGTTACCAAAAAAGGATACAAAAGAGATTCTATCAAGTTTAATACGATAGGAATTATAGATAATTTTACTGTTGAGAAAACTGTAGCATTAGAAAAAGCACCAGAAGTTATCGAAGTAGAAGATCCAGAATATGAGATCGTAACGATCAATCAGAGTTTCCGATTAAACAGTATTTACTATGATCTGGATGATGATAAAATTTTGAAGGATGCAGAGCAAGATTTAAAAGTATTGTATGATTTAATGATCCAATATCCAGATATGGTTATTGAGTTGTCCTCTCATACAGATTCGCAAGGTGCAACGAGATATAATAATGACCTTTCGCAAAGGAGATCGGAGTCTGCAAAGAAGTGGTTGACACGAAAGAAAATCTCTAAAGACAGAATAAAAGCTGTTGGTTATGGAGAATCGAGAATTATCAATCACTGTAAAAATGGAGTTAAATGTTCTGATGATGAACATAGAATAAACAGAAGAACAGAGTTTAAAATTATCGCTGGTCCTAAGTCAATAGAGATTAAAAAGTCAGTATTAAAAAATAATGGTGAATACCAAGGTGGAAAACAAAACTTTATAGATCATTCTAGCTTATTGACACCTACGCCTAAACCTGTGAATGATTCAATGCCTGCAATCGAAGTTTCACAAGATCGTTTTGATTTAGGAGATGTAAAAAAAGGTGAGAAACGTAAATTGGAATATATTTTTACCAATACGGGTAACGCTGATTTATTGGTAGAAATAGTAACGGCATGCAAGTGCGCGGAATTAAATTGGACTAGAGAGCCGATTCCTCCAGGTGGTCAAGGTGCAGTCTCTGTGGTTTATGATAGTACAACTTCTGATCCTGGTGAATTGGAGAAAGTAGTTGTAATGGTTGCTAATACAGAACCATTGGTTACAGAATTATTTTTTGACGTGAATGTAGTAGAGTAAGAATATTTTCTTACTGATAGCTATTAAAGGCATTTTCGATTTCTGAAAGCTTTACTTCTACGTTGTAATTACAATGGCCGATTGGACCGACTAAAGAGAATAGGAACTTAGTATCTTCATTTTTCTTATCGTGTTTAAGATTAGAAATAATGGCATCCATATCGTAGTCACTTAGATCGAATCTTCCATAGATTTTTGTGATAAATTCTGATATCTGATTGGATTCTTCCAATGACAATAATCCCTTTTCTACTGCAATATTGCTTTCTAAGATCATACCGATTGCTATGGCGTATCCATGTGGAAGTGGATCATCTGTTTTAAGACTTTCGGTCTCAATAGCATGACCAAGACTATGCCCAAAATTCAATATTTTTCTTAATCCTTTTTCAAAAGGATCTTCTAAGACTACTTTATTTTTGATGCCAACAGATTCATGGACAAGTGTTGTCCAATCAATTTTTTGGTTTAAATCAATTTTGGACAGTTTGTAGAAAATATCTTTACTTGAAATCAAGCTGTGCTTTATCATTTCTGCAAAACCGCTGATAAGCTCTTTTTTAGGAAGTGTGTGCAGAAAGTCCGTATTTATCCATACTGCTATCGGATTATTAAACGTACCGACAATATTTTTTAATCCCTGATAATCTACGCCAAGTTTCCCGCCCACTGAAGCATCTACCTGACTCAGTAATGTGGTAGGCATTTGCAAAAAATCTATGCCTCGCATATAACTACTTGCACAAAATCCACCCATATCTCCGATAACTCCACCACCAAGATTTATTACTAAACTTTTTCTATCGAAAGATTTTTCTATGAGTTGAGACCAGATGAAATTGCAAGTGTCTAGATTTTTATTTTTTTCTCCTGATGATATTTCTATTAATTCGTGATTGCCAAAATGATCTTTGACAATAGGGTAGCAATGTGATATGGTGTTTTCGTCAACAATGACTGCAATTTTTTGATAATTGCTGATTAGAGATTTTAGTTTATCAATGTGTTCATCTACTAAGACTTCGTAATTATTGCTATTGATTATTGGCATGAGTTATACATTTTGTACAGACCAAGCTTCTGGTTTATCTCTAAATAATTTCTTTGTTCTGGCCCATGTTTCGCCAAAAAAATCTGAGTTTCTATAGGCATTTAATGCCTCTTCTGAGTCCCAATGGCTATAAGTAAAACATATGGTAGGATCATGAATGTCTTGTAGCATTATTACAGAATGACATCCTTGGAATGCTTCAATTTTTGCTTTTTTCTCAACAAATATTTGCTTAAAAGCATCAAGATGCTCTGGTTCAAAACACAATTTTACTATTCTTGTTATGCTCAATTTTTAAAGTGAATTTGAATGGTTTCGTTTTTATATAAGTCCAGCATAGAGCTGGCATTTCCCATATTTATTGCCAATTCCATATTGCCCAATACATTAAATAATGCAACAACTTCTCCGACAGGAACTTGGCTGTAACCATGGCTGATTTTTTGGATGGGTTCGGAATGTTTAAAATATATCTCGAAAGCTCGATCTTGTCTTATTTTTTCAAAAAATTCTTTTTTTACGTTCAATACAACATTGCCAAAGTGATCCACATGGATAATGGTTGCTCTGATTTCATCAGAAGTATGCACAGGGAGTATGCTCAGTTTCTCGTTTAATGTTGTTTCTGTATCACCAATCTCGTTTATAGGAATTCCAGTAGAAATACACGCTATTCCATGCGCAAATAGATCAAACAAACTCTTAGCACCTGATGGCATATCTATTATGGTCGCAGGTTTAGCCGCAATGTTTTCATGCAGTAAGCTAAATACACCATTGTTAGGACCGACAAAGTAATGTCCTTGATGTTCAAAAACGACATATTGATTTCTGGAAGAATAATGGTTATATACACTAATAAGGTGAATACTGCCTTCTGGCAATTCATTCCAAATATTCATCAATGAAAAAGCAGCTTGCTGAATGTCATGCGAAGCAATAGCGTGTGAGACATCTAAGAAGGTAACCTCTCTCACTCTTTTTAATATAGCGGACTTCAACTTAGCGACATAAAAATCGGTATATCCTAAGTCTGTAGTTAACGTAATTATGGGCATTCAATAATCTTGAGCTAACAAATTTCGAAAATGATTTCGGAATTAAGCATATATTATCATTTTATTTAATAATTGATACTAATCTTTAAATGTCAGTATTTAGAATTTTTAAAAAACTTTAAGTTTTAGATAAAAGCACTACATTAAAGAATTATGTACTTTTATAGTATAAAATATTGTATAAGCAGTGTATCGACACATTGAAAACCTATTAGAAACAAGAAAAATATAGTTATTGAGCGAAATTAATTTAAGCATTGACGGAGTGGATCCAGTGGAGTTCTATGGTGAGAAAAATTCCAAAATAAACTTACTAAAAAATGCTTTTCCTGAAGTAAGTATCACATCTAGAGGTAATATAATAAAGATAAAAGGCGAAAAAAAACAAACCCAAGCACTCAAAGCCAAAATCGAATCTATGCTACGATTGCTTAAGAGTACAAACAGCTTGTCCCAAGAAAATATTAAGGAATTGCTCAATGGTAACCATAAAGCAGATGATAAAGCCAATTTTTTTACCTCTGCTGGAAATGGAAATGTTATTCTATATGGCCGAAGTGGTCAACCAATAAAAGCAAAAACTAGAAACCAAAAACGTCTCGTGGAGATGGTTGAGGACAACGACATTGTTTTCGCTACAGGTCCAGCGGGTACAGGGAAAACATATACTGCCGTAGCGTTGGGCGTGCGTGCTCTTAAGAATAGATTGGTAAGGAAGATTATTTTGACAAGACCAGCTGTAGAAGCAGGAGAAAATCTAGGGTTTTTGCCAGGAGACCTTAAGGATAAAATTGACCCATATTTAAGGCCATTATACGATGCGCTCGATGATATGATCACGCCAGATAAGTTAAACTATTTTATGACTAATCGGATCATTGAAGTTGCTCCATTGGCATTTATGAGAGGGCGTACACTTGACAATGCTTTTGTGATTTTGGATGAGGCACAGAATGCCACTTCTATGCAGATAAAGATGTTTTTGACGAGATTGGGACCGACTGCAAAATGTATCATTACTGGTGATATGTCTCAAGTAGATTTGCCAAGAAACCAACGATCAGGACTGTATAGTGCCTTGAAAATTTTAAGAGGAGTAGAAGGTATTGGGATGATGAATTTGACATCGGATGACGTCGTAAGACATCGACTAGTAAAGAAAATAATAGAGCGGTACGAGCAGAATAGCTATAAAAATGACAATAATAGAAAACATAAAAACGAAGAAGAATGACTTCAATAGTTGTATACAAAGGTGATCTCAGAACCATAGGCACCCACATCAGATCTGGAAATCAATTGATCACCGATGCGCCAATCGACAATAATGGAAAAGGAGAAGCTTTTTCTCCAACAGACTTGGTAGCTACCGCTTTGGCAAGTTGTATTTTTTCGATAATGGGCATTACTGCCAATAAGCATAATATTGATATAAAAGGTGCTTATGGAACGGTAACAAAAGTGATGGCAGATAAGCCAAGACGCATTAAGCGAATAATCGTACATATAGATATGCCTAAAAACGAGTATAGCTCAAAGCAAATCAAAATTCTCGAAAGAGCAGCGGCAGCTTGTCCGGTAGGAAGGTCATTACATCTTGATCTTGAACAGGTGGTTAGTTTGGATTTTAAGTAAAAAATTTAGGCTCTAAATTTGATCGAATTTTTAACTTTTGCTCTTTCTTTTTTTCGGATTTTATTGTCTCGTTGAATATTGTATTCTTGTTTTTTAATCACTAGTTTCCACCAATATATTGCAGGTATTAAATTTGCTGCATGTTTTTCGAGTCTATAAATCAATTCAATATTTGGTTCTTCTTTGTTATTGATGATCCTACTTAATCTCGTGTAATGAATGTCTAAATCTTCTGCTAGACTTTTTTTAGTTTTTTTGAGTATTCTTATGTATTCTTCTAAATGATTTCCAAATGAATAATTATCATCATATATTTTCTCGTTGATATAATCTTCCATCAAGTATTTAAACCTAAGTAAATCCCCATAAATCCTTTTCTCTTCTGTTTGTTCCCTTAACATTTTATATCTAAATGCCAGTAAATCTTTATCTGCATCTTTTTTGTCTTCAGGAGATAATTTTTGTGGAAAAATCATTGCATCAGCAATCTCTTCTGGGGAGTATTTCTTTTTAAGGTCATTATATATTTTTTCGTAATTATTCATTTCCAATAAATTTTTGGATTAATGATTCTGAATCTTCATCAAAAATTGCCAATTGACGACCTACTTTAGTGAATCCGTAAGTGTTAATATAGTATTCTATTAATTCCGTTTTTGGAATTAATGAAACAAATCCGTTATACCCATTCATAAAAGACAACTTACATGCATAAGCAATCAAACATCCAGGAATATTTAGTATTTGTTTATTTTTTCCTCTATGACTTATCGCAGATTCTAATAAGTTTATATGAATCCTAAATTCTGAAGGATGATCAATTAATGACATTAAGCCAAGTATTTCTTCACCTTCCGCAAACTTAATGGCATACAATTCATTCAATGATTCTTTTTTCCAATTAAATGAAAAATTCAAATCTATATTTAATCTTTCGAAATCACTTAATCGCATTTTCTCAATCTTCCCCTTTAGCCCCAAACCTGTATTTCTATCAATTAGATTCATTTAGTGATATAAACGTAAAATTATAAATAATATTGATAAATATGATAAATATTATTTTGCCTATTTATACGTTGTTTACATCCAACCTTAATTAACAAATGCTTTAACACTTAATTCGGTTACCGAAACCGCAAATATTCCACTATAAATAAAAAATGCAAGCGTGGATTTTGCAATGGTTGAGTTTTACACGTCCTGAGCGGAGGGCTATACTAATGTTATGCACTATGATTTTGGTGGCTTATGTATTCCGCTTTTTACCGCAAGATCAGAAGATTCATCCTCGATATAATTTAGCTGAGTTGGTTTCTATTTCTGATACCTTATTGTATATTAATAAAAAGGAGAAGGAGGCTTATAACGCAAAGTCTACATTCGATTACAAACAAAAAGAATATCCTAAGTATAAGAAGAAAAACAATTATGAAAAAGAATATGCTTCTAATTACGAAAATTACAATTTTGATAAAAAGAAGTATAAGTCTACTTACAAATCTAAAAAGGAGAAAAAATCAAAACCCAAAAGACAAGTATTTATCTTCGATCCAAATACAATCAATAGGGATTCATTGGAGAATTTAGGATTTAAAAATTATGTGATTGATAACTGGCTTAAACTTAGAACTACTGGAAAGAAATACTACCAAAAAGAAGATTTACTTTCTGTTTATGGTATTGATACAAGCCTCGTAATGTCGTTGGACAATTTCATTAAATATCCAGAGAAGCCAACTCCAATAATTAAGCGTGATGAGAAAAAAGAAATCCCGATCGTAGACATAAATACGATTGACAAAGAAGGATTGCAGGCGATTCCTGGGATTGGTCCGAGTTACGCTACTCGCATACTTAAGTACCGTGATATAATCGGTGGTTATCATTCTATTGATCAGTTAGAATCTGTATATGGTATGCCAGATAGCGTGATTCAAAAAATTAAACCGTACTTACAATTTTCTGAAACATTAGAAAAAATTAAAATCAATATTGCTTCAAAACAAGAATTGGCCGACAACTATCATTTTAATTACAAGGAAGCAAAAATTATCGTTGCGTATCGAAATCAACATGGTCCGTTTGAAAATCAAGAACAATTTGAAAAATTAATGGGTATATCATCCGCCAAAAAACAAAGTATAGTCCCATATTTGGATTTTAGTTTGTAAAACAATTCTGATTTCAATTGTTATACTATATATCAGTTGCTACAAATTGTAGAATCAGCATAGTAAATTGACAATTTTCTGAAAAATCTATTATACCTAAATAAGTATCTCGTCAAATATAAATGGCACCTAATCTTGGGTCTCATGTTTGTATTTGCGTCCAACTATTTTATGGTATTGATTCCTCAGACAATCAGAGATTCGCTAGATTATATATTCGAGATTTTAAAAGCTGGTACGGAGAATATCGAAAAAGCGACCTTGAATGCTAAGATTATAGTGTTTGCCGGGATGGTTATCGGTTTTGCATTGTTGAGGGGATTTTTTATGTATTATACTAGACAGACGATTATCGTGATGTCTAGGCTTATAGAATATGATCTAAGGAAAGAGATATTTGCCAAATACGAGTCATTGGATACTGCATTTTTTAAGAAAAATAAGACAGGAGATTTAATGGTAAGGATATCAGAAGATGTATCCAAAGTGCGGATGTACATTGGACCTGTTATCCTTTATGGTGCGAATCTTTTTTCTATTTTCTTTCTGGTGATTTACGCGATGTTCCAGGTAAATCCGACATTGAGTTTTTATACTTTACTACCATTGCCGTTTTTGTCTGTTTCAATATACTATGTGAGTTCGATTATCAACAAGCGTAGTGAAATTATCCAAAAGCAATTGGCAAAATTAAATTCTACTTCTCAAGAAGTGTATGCAGGGATTAGGGTGATAAAATCTTATGCTAAGGAATCTCAGTTTCAGCAATTTTTTCTTGAAGAATGTGAAGATTATAAGGAGAAGAATATCTCTCTTGCTCGGGTAAATGCTTTTTTCCAACCGTTGATGATTATTTTAATCAGTCTCAGCACATTGATTACTATTTATGTTGGAGGAACTATGGTTATGAATGATGAAATCACCCCAGGAAATCTGGCAGAGTTTATCATTTATATCAATTATCTGACCTGGCCATTTACGGCAATAGGATGGATGGCTAGTATGATGCAAGCTGCTGATGCTTCTCAAAAAAGGATCAATGAATTCCTATATGAAATGCCGACGATCGTAAATACGAATAAAGATGAACGATTGCTAAAAGGAAATATAACATTCAAAGAGGTAAGTTTTACTTATGCTGATACTGGGATAAAAGCATTGGATAAAATCAGTTTCTCTCTTGCGCCTGGTGAAAAAATGGCCATTATAGGAAAAACAGCTTCTGGAAAAACGACTATTGCGGATTTAATATTGAGGTTATACGAAGCCGATGAAGGAGAGATCCTTATAGATGGTAAAAACATCAAAGAGGTAAATCTCGAAAACTTAAGAAATCAGATAGGATATGTGCCTCAGGATTCTTTTTTGTTTTCTGATTCGGTGGTAAATAACATAAAATTTGGTAATGAAAGTGCTGCTGATGATGAAGTAGATTTCTATGCAGAGAAAGCTTCCATTTATGAAGATATTATGCAATTGCCAGAAAAAATGCAAACTAAAATAGGAGAGCGAGGAGTAACCCTTTCTGGAGGTCAAAAGCAACGATTATCTATCGCTCGAGCATTGATAAAAAATCCAGAAATTGTTATTTTGGATGATAGTCTATCCGCTGTAGATGCGAATACTGAAAATAAAATTTTGAATCATCTTAATACGAGTTTAAAAGATAAAACCACTATAGTAGTTACCCATAGATTCTATAATTTATTGTCTTTTGATAAAATAATTGTATTGGAAAACGGTAAAATTGTCCAATCAGGGACACATGAAGAATTGATAGAAAAAGAGGGATTTTATGCAGAGCAGTACGAGCAACAAATGCAAAAAAGCTAGTATTTCGCGACAGGTTTCCGTAAATTAGAAATAAGAAATTGGTGTAAAGGATTTTTTTAACACCAATAAATTGTATTTTTAAATGCATTTAACTGTATTTTACCCATAATTTTAAATACGAGGCTAGTGGCACACGACGATTTCAACCAACGAGAAAACATTTTTTCAACTAAAGTAAGAGCTGGAAAAAGAAGGACGTATTTCTTTGATGTACGTAAAACAAAAGGAGATGACTATTACATAACCGTTACTGAGAGCACAAGAAAGTTTGATGATAACGGATATGAAAGGCACAAAATTTTCCTTTACAAAGAAGATTTCAATAGGTTTCTAAACAGCCTAAATGAAACAATTAATCACGTAAAAGAAGACTTAATGCCTGATTTTGATTACGATATGTACGTAAGAAGACAGGCAGAGTGGGATGCGAAAGCAGCTGAAGAGGAAGCCGCAGAAGCAAGTGGTGAAACGAATACGGCAACAGAAACTCCTGCAGCAGAATTGACTACTTCAGAAGCACCAAAGCCAGATTCAGAAGCGCCTAGCGTTGATGATGACTTGAGCTGGTAGTTTCATCTTAAACAAGCTTTTACAGGTTTATTAATCATTCATTTACATGAAAGGGTAGTGGGGACGTGTGCTCTATATTTGAATGTTTTATTTTACTAATAAACAATAACTAACCAAGTGATCAAGTTATGTAGAATTCTTTTTTCTCTTCTTGTTTTTATTCTTCTTTACGAGGAGTTAAGAAGCCAAGTCCTTATTAGCGATTTTGAATATCCGTTTACATTAGATCTTATTGAGTCAAATAATAATCTATTCTGTAGAACAGGTCATATAAATGTATTACCAAGTGATATACCAAAATTTTGGGAGTATTCTGATTGTAAGTTTAAACCTGCGTTTAAAAATCACTTTGACAAAAACCTAATTAATTTCACCTCTGTTGGTGGAGATTATTATCTTTTAAGGAGAATTAAAGAAGAAGGTTCTGTACATATGATTAGTGAAATTATAAAATATTCTGAGAATTCAAATACTTCGCACGTCGTATATGATATACACTCTATTTATGCAAGAATAACTTGGATATTTAGTATAGGAGATAGGCTGTTTTTCACACAATCAAATGTTGATGGCAGTTACTTTTATTATGAAGTTGACTTTGTAAGTGGAAAAATCAGGAAATTATCTATAGGAGATCAATTTGTATTTGGACATTTAGAAAAAGAAAAAGATTATTTATTATTCAATAATTATAATGAATTTTTTTACATCGATCCACTATCAAAGCAAAATGATCAAAGATATAAATTTGATGAATTTGTTATCCTTAGTAGACCTGTAAAGAGTGGTAATGGTCTTTTTGTAACTGCAAATGAATTTCATGATTTTGAAGAGAATACAAACCAACTAATAAAATTAGATATTGAATCTGGTAATAAACAAGTACTATACGAATCATTTGATAAAAAATCTATTGTTAAACTTTTTCAAAATGAAGATTTTATAATTTTTAAAACAGATTCTGTTTATAGTTTTGATTTAAAAACAAATGAAATAACAAAGCTAATTGATCCTAAAGACGGCCAACATTCTTATAATGTAATTCAAGATGATAATCATATCGTAATTTCGCAAACAATAATGTTTAGTAATGAAATAGTTGATATTTATATTTATAATAAAGAATTGGAGCTAATTGAAAATTTCAATTTAGAAGATTTTCCTTTACCATTTTCATTTCAATTGTTAAATGGCTATTTAATATATCCATATGATGATAAAATTATTTCATTTAATTTAGAAACTAAAGAAAAAATAACCTTAGCTGACGCATCTTCATCAGCAAGACTTTTATATTTAAATGAATATCATGAACCTAATCGAATAATATATAATAACTCTATGTATTATTCTGATTGGAATCCTCCATTCGGAATGTATAAATGTGATGGTACATATATTGATACTATTTCAAATGGAGAACAAATAAGTCAACCAAACAACTTTTTTATATATAATGACAAACTATTTTTTACAGCAATGGATTGGGATAAAGCTCAAGTTTTCGTTTTGGATGAAGATTACATAGCATGTCCTCCAATTGCTCTAGCCATCAATAATTTATTCGCTTATCCAAATCCAACAAACTCAGAAGTCAATCTCGTTTTCTCAAAAGATGTAACTGGTGTATTAAGAATTTATGATATTAATGGAATATTGATAGATCAACTTGTAAAACAAGACTTTTCTAATCAAATGAATTTTGAAATTTCAAATGTAGGCCAAGGCATGTATTTTCTGAGTTTCGTTTCTGATATCAATAGCGAAAATTTTTCAGGTAAAGTATATAAGTACTAGTTAATATCAATGTAACATTTTAAAATTTTCCAATAAGTTTATATAGTGATTTCTACATCCACTGTATCAAATTCTATTAATTCAATTTCTTTAAATCCCAAAGTATCGTAATAGTAATTATAGACATCATATTTTTCATTATATGATTCTTTATGTGTTCCCCAATATATATTTGCAGATGTGTATTTCCCATAATATAAGTTGTCAACAAATATAAACTCTCCATTAAATTGCCCCGAGTGGGTAATTCCATCATATTTATTTGTTCGAAGTATATCTGAAGGATCTATCGCACCAGTCCTTACCCCTCTTATATCTACCCAAAATAATAAGGTATCAAGAATTGGCAATAAATTAGTTCTCACTGTGGCTCGACTGTAAACCATAATAGTGTCTTGCTTAGTATTACAATACTGATTATTATTAATTTCTGATTCTTCTATTGGATAGTTTAGACTTAAATTGAGTTTATCCGCATTCAAGTAATTACTTGCAATTGAATACCTGTAAAAAACTTCATTATTTAATGGTAAGTCAAATGAAAATTTTCCATCATCATCAGTTAAAGTTTCACCAAAACTTTCTTGAGGTATAAATTGAGGATTTTCAATTGAAGCTGGATTGTCCTCATTTTCTATAAGATTAATAAGAGTTAAGCTTGAATAATTTGCGATACGAACCTTGAGATCCATTTGCGAAATAGGTTCTTTAGTAACGGTGTGTAGAACTATTCCTTGTAGTTTAATTCTTGAGTTTATCTCTTCTTTTTTACAACTAAATATCAATATTGACAAAAGTAAAAATAAAGTAAGATGTGTGAATTTATTTTTCATTTGTAAGTTTTATTAAAAATACAAATAAAAATTTATTAACTGATCAGTTATTGATGATTGCTATTGATGATTGCTTTTATCAATTGCGAAAGAATAAACCAATCCTTTACTAACACATTTTTTTGTTAAAAATCACCCATTTCGAAAAAATTGGCAAGGTATTCGCAAGTTGTTATTTGTTCAGATTACAGAAGGAGAGTGCTTAAGTGATTAAGTTCTTCTTTCAGACCGGTTCATCGGGGGGTTCGAACCGGTCTTTTTTTTTACCTTAACATTTCCTCCAGATTTGGGCAATCCAAATATTCGCTATCTATTTTAATATAAGTTTCCAATATTTTTTCGTTAACCCACTCCATGAAGTATAGGTTTTTTTTGCTCTCTTTAGCAAAGTTTTGGATCTTGGCATAGTCAGTTTCTAGACTCGCTTGATGAGGCTTTGTTCTAGAATTTAATTTGATGATTCTATATTGAGTTTCTCCTGATGGACTTGTATATTCTAGCGGATTTGACAGTTCTCCGACTTCTATTTCTTCTGTAGCAAAGTAAACTTCTGGAGGTAATTCTGCGGTTTCGAATTGCGATTTTCCAGTGTTTGGATTTTGTAATCTTCCACCGTTGTTATAGCTCTGTGCGTCTTCAGATGAGTATTTTTCTACAGCTTTATTGAAGGTAATTTCCTCTCTTTCGATTTTGGCTTTCAGGGTATCCAAGTCTACGATGACTTTATCAATATCAGCTTGTGTAATTTCTGGTTTGATGAGAATGTGTCTGAGGTGTAATTTGTTTCCTCTACGCTCGAGCATTTCTATGATATGAAAACCAAATTGACTTTCCGTAGGTTCGGAGATTTCTCCTTTTTCCAAATTATATGCTACGGCTTCAAAAGCTGGAACAAAAGTTCCTCTTGAAGCAAATCCTAGATCACCACCTCTAGATCCAGAACCAGTATCATCAGAGTATTTTTTTGCTAGATCTTCAAAAGATTCTCCATCTTCAACGATACTTTTTCTTATCCTTAATGCTTCTTGTAATGCTTCTAATCGTTGAATTTCGTTGACTTGAGGCACCATAACTATTTCTGATAATTCCACTTCAGCACTCAGAAACGGCATACTATCTTTTGGGATAGAATTATAAAATTCTTCAACTTCCTTAGGTGTAATATTGACTTCTCTGATTAATTCTGCTTGTTTTCTTTCAGCGAGTAATTGCTGCACCATATCTTCTCTTAGATTTTCTCGCATTTGAGCTGTGGTCATTCCATAATACTCCTCAAACAGTGTTTCATCTCCATTCATTTGTCTAAGGACACTATTTATTCTAAAATCCAATTGGGATTCTACTTCATCATCAGAAACAATTACACTATCTAATTTTGCATGGTGAACGATGAGTTTTTGGCCAATCAGGGATTCTAATAGTTGGCATTTCATTTCTTCATCACCCATTTCTACATTGGATTGTGCGGCTGCATATGCATATTGAGATTCTACATCTGAAAGTAAAATGGTTTCTCCACCTATTTTACCAATAACCTTATCAATTAAAAACTGATCTTGTGCCAGACATGTATTGGCGATCAGAAACATTAAGATCGGTAATAATTTTATATGTGAATTTTTCATAGTTTAAAACTTATCAGAGTAATGTACCACAGATTTTTTGGAGATAGCATCTTTGTAAAGTAAAGTTTTTTCTTTCTCGATGATATCTTTTTTTCGTCGGTGTAAAATTAGCTTCTTTAAATCTTCTACAAGAATATTTTTGGGAGCTAAGTCCCCAATTTCTTTGATTTTCATCACTTGTAGATAATAGTAGTCATCATTTATCTTTTTCTTAAGATTAAATCCGCGTTCTAGCTTGGTATTTTGGCGAATTTTTTCAGGAATGTCGAATTTTTTATCTTTTTTGACCCAAATAGAATCTAGGATTTGTGCCTCAAGATTTAGCGAATCACAAAAAGCTTCTACTTTTTCCCACTTATTTTTATCCCACAATTTTTCAAATTCTTTATTGTATTTTGAACCGACAATGGCAGTAAATATTAAATATGCCTTGCTGTTTAACAAAAAATTACCTTTATTTTCTGCGTAAATCAGATCGATATCCGATTCTGTAATTGTTGAGTCTAGTTTTTCTTGGATAAGCTTGCTTTCGTAATTATAGACCAATAATGAAGCTTCGTAAGATTTAACCATCTCTTTGATCTTTTGATCGTAAGATTGTTTTTTTGCTACTTGCTTAAATAATGTCTCTTTTACCCATTCGTCTATAACCTTATTGGAAATTTTGAGACTGTCTTCTGGACTGGCATTTTTAGGGATATACTCCAGTAAATCTTCACCAAAAAATCGGTCATTTCCTATAGTAACTAGAACATCATCTTGCGTATTTTCTTTTGGAGAATTACAACTCAAGAAAATAAGTGCGGTCAAATATGTAAAGAATCTAAACAGCTATAATTTATTTTATCAGTGATTTGAGTACTTTCTCGTTAACTTTTATTTTAAATCTTTTTCTCAAAGCTTCAATCCATTCTTTTTCTAAGAAATCTTGGTAATCTGCGATGATATATCCTCTAGCTTCTTTGAGCGTTTTTTCTTGGGCAGGCATCATATTTACTACTTTGTAAAACGCCGCATCTTCTTCATTTACAACAAGGTCAGAAACGAAATCTTTGCTCCAGTTATAGTTGTTAGCATCTTCTGAGGATTTTTCAAATGTTCTAGATTCATAGCTGATTAATTGCAGTGCGTCAGTATTGTATTTTTTTATTAGATCTTCTGTGCTACTTTTCTTTGCTGCCTTAGTAATTGCTTTTAAGGTTTTAGCATCAGTAGTATTGATACTGTAATGATTTACTTCAATTCTATCTTCCCATTTATAATTGGATTTGTGTTTGTCATGGAATTTTTTTAGTCCAACGGTGTCACTACTTGCTTTATCCCAAACTTCCATTTTTGTCGCTTCAAAAAGCAAAATTCCTTCTTCGTATTCTCTCATTAAAGATTTAAATTCAGGATATTTATTTGCCAATTGAGACTCTTCGTATGCCAATATTTTTTCATCTTTAAAGTTGTCGTACATTTCATTTACAGCATCAGCAATTGGTTTGTTTTTATTGAATCGTAATCTAGATTTGGTATCTTTTTTGCAAAATTTTGCAAAATCTTCTACAGAAAAATTTGCAGTTTTACCAATGGTCATTAAGTCTGTATCAGCAAGATTTTCTGGTATCTGCCATTTGTAAGAATAGAAATCTTCGTTCTGAGAACTGATAAACTGATTTAAAGCAACACTATTTTCTGCAACACCAGCCTCTTTTTCTATTTTTTCGATCAATTTCTTTTTTGCAATTTCAAATCTATCCGCTTTTACCAATCCAGCTTGGATTTTTCTTTTTAGTTTGACTGGATCAGATTCATCTTTTTTGTTGTGTCTTTTGATAATGTGCCATCCCAATCTTGTTTCTATTACATCAGAATATTCTCCATCTTTTAGCGCATGAGCAGCATCTTCAAATGTAGATTCAAATTGATTTATCTTGAAATATCCGATTTTTCCACCTTTGCTATTGGTGTTTTTATCTTCAGAATATTGTTTTGCTATTTCTGCAAAATCTGCACCAGCATCTAATTTGATTTTAATGCTATCAGCCCTAAATTTTGCTCCTTTTACTGGTGCGTTATCCTTTTTTGATTTTATTAGAATGTGGGATACATCAAGTTCGCCTCTAGCTTCTCTTTTGTCTAGCACTTTTACAATATGCATACCCATTTTTGACTGAAAAGGTTTTGTGTAATTACCAACTGCTGTACTATACATTGCATTTTCGAGTTCATAAAACCCATTAGGCAACATGGCAGTATGATAGCCCAATTCTCCACCTTTTATTGCTGTAGCTTTGTCTTCTGATTCTCTTTTTGCCAATTCTGCAAAGTCAACACCAGATTCTAATTGTTGGTACAATCTGTTGATCTTATCAGTAGCAGTAGCTCTAGTTGCACTGGATGCCTTTGGTGGAGTAGCTACAAAAATGTGGCTTAATTTTACATCATATTTCACCCTTTCCATTACTTCTGCAATCAGTTTTTCTGATACTTCTTTGTCAACGAGATAGTTACTTGCCAACTGTTTTCTGTATCCTTCTAGTTCCGCTTGCAATCTTTTGACGGTGTCTAAACCCATATATTTTGCTTGCTCTACTTTCAGTTTAAACTTTTTGTATAGATCAATATATTCATCTAGACTTTCTTTAGAGTAATCTGCATTATCTCCGTTGTTTTTTTCATAGATGTATGTAAATTCTGATAAGTAAACAGGATTGTCGTTTATGGTAAACAATACGGGTTCGTCTTGAGCAAAGGCATAAAGACTAAAAAATACAAGTAAAAAAAATAAAGATGCTTTTCTAAGAATCATGTTTAATATTTATGTCAAATAGTTTGGCTTCAAAATCATTTTAAGATACAAACCTTATTTTGTATAAATTGATTATGAACAAATTAGGCTCGAAATCAAGTATGAATTGTGCCGCAAAAATAGAAAATTCAAACGAATGAAAATATCCTTTTATTGGATTAGTAAGTATACAGCCTATCTACTCTCTCTGATATTCTAGATAAAATCTCATAAGGGATGGTTTGGCATGCATTGGCAAGTCGAGATATGGACTTATAATCATCGAATATTATTACTTCTTGACCTTCATAAACGTCAGTAATTTGGCTAACATCGGCCATACAAATGTCCATGCAAATATTCCCTATGAGTGGTG
Source organism: Saprospiraceae bacterium (assembly GCA_020630525.1). Lineage (GTDB taxonomy): Bacteria > Bacteroidota > Bacteroidia > Chitinophagales > Saprospiraceae > JAHDBF01. Next base: position 15,322 of record JAHDBF010000019.1, on the reverse strand, counting down.
CTAATGCGCCATTTATTTTTACAGAAAAATTTCCATTTCCTGCCAATCTGATGAGTCCATCTGCATATCCTAGGCCGATCATTGCTATTTTTGTTTTTTTGTCGACAATAGTATTTGATCCGTAACCTATTCTTTCTCCTTTTTGGATTTGTTTTATTTGTAGAATATTGCTTGCAAGTTTGTGTACAGCTTCGCTTTGTAATTCATGGGATGATTCATTAATTCCGTAGAGACCAAGGCCAATACGTACCATATCATAATGGTGATTTCTAAACCGCATTGTTCCTGAAGAGTTGAGCGCATGTTTAATAGGAGAAATCTGTAAAGTCTTACATATCCTTGCATAAATTTTATCAAAAAGTTCCAATTGCTTAATAGAGAAATCATCGCTACCAGCATCTTCACTAGCAGAAAGATGGGTGAATATTCCTGTAATATGTAGTTTTAGATTTGATAGTTTTTCCAATAATGGATCAATGTCATTTTCTTTGAATCCCATTCTATTCATTCCAGTATCAATCTTGATTTGGATGCGTAATTCTTGATGATTTGAAAATTGCAGAATATGATCTAACATTTTAAAATTTGACAATTCTAAATCTAGATTGTATTCATAGATTTTGTGTAAATTTTCTGGTGCAGGATTAAAAATTAATATTGGTTTGTTTACTGCTCCATTTCTTAAATCTATAGCTTCACGGAGGATAGCAACACCTAAATAATCCACTGGAGAATTTTGCAAAAAAGCATGCATTAATTTTGTTCCACTGCCATAACCTGAAGCTTTGACAACAGCCATCAATAGTACATGATTTTCCATGTTGGATTTATACCTATTAATGTTGTGTCTTAAAGCAGAAAGATTTATTTCTAAAAAAGTCCGATTCGTAACTTGGGTTAATGCAATTGATATTTTTTCTAGTTGGTACTTTCTAGCTCCTTTGATTAAGATCACTTCATTAGCAAAATCATTTTTATTAAAACTTGAAAATAAAGCGTCAGTATTTATATAGTTTTTATGAGGAATGTTACCAAATGATTCAGACAGTTTTGTGCCAATTGTTATAATTCTCTTTAGATTCAAATTCTTAATGATTGTGCTAACTTCTTGGTATGCTGTGGACGAAATTGATTGTGCATCAAAATCACTTAATATTATTGATTTGTCATAGTCATCACCAAAATCTTTGAGCCGTTGAACAGCAATCCGTAAAGAGTCTGTGTCAAACGAGTAACTATCGTCGATAATGATACAGTTATTTATTCCAGATTTTAATTCCATACGCATAGGGACATCTATAAGCTTTATTATCGACTGCTGAATGTGTGAAGTACTAAAATTTAATGCTAGCATTGTGGTGATGCAATTCATTGCATTTTCTATTGAAGAATCTATGGAAAATGGGAGGTTAAGCCTATGTTTTTCTCCCTCAATATTTAGTGCGATGATGGTAGAATTGTCTATTTTATTGATGGTAGAAATGGAGTATTTAGCTGAGTTATCTTGTCCCCAATCTATAACTTTTGCGTTGCTATTAAGCAGATTTTTTTTATAAATATTTTTACAAATGATGAATTTTGTTTCTTTAAATAATTTTATTTTTTCATTTATTTTTTGATCTATTGTAGAAAAATTATTTTGATGAGAATCACCAATATTTGTGAATATTCCGATGGATGGACGGATCATTTTTTGAAGTGCATCCATTTCATTGGGCATAGAAATTCCGGCTTCTATTATGGCAATATCATGCCAACTTTTTATTCCCAAAATTGATAATGCGACTCCGATTTGAGAGTTGTAACTAGCAGGACTTTTGTATGTTTTACGATATGGAGAAATACATTGATAAAGCCATTCTTTTACGATGGTTTTTCCATTAGAACCAGTGATTCCGATTACTGTTAAATCTAGTTTTTGCCTATGCTCGGAAGCTAGTTTTTGTAAGCTGGACAATACATTTTCAACTAAGAAAAAATTTGCTTTTTCGGTAGATACATCTGGTGGGATTCTATTAACTAAAAAATTTTTAACGCCTCGATCAATACATTTTTTAATATAAAGATGCCCATTAGAATTACTGCCATCTAGTGCGCAAAACAAGGTACTGCTGTCTATATTAGCATCTCGACTATCTATGGAAACATGATGAATATTAAGAGAAGATTCTACAATTAACCCTTTGTCAATTCCTAAAATATCTGCTATCTCGTAAGGCGTAAAATCCATATATTATATAAGGTCTAATCCTATGTCCTTACGGTAATATTTTCCTTCAAAGTCAATGTTTTCAGCTTGAGTTTTAGATTTATCTAATGCTGATAATATGTCATTTCCAAAACTGGTAATGCACATTACTCTTCCTCCATTGGTTACGATTTTTTCATCTTGACTTTTGGTTCCAGCGTGGAAAATTACAGAATCATCATATGAGTTATGAATGTTTATTGTTTTTCCTTTTTCATATTTTTCGGGATATCCTCCAGAAACCAAAACCATTCCTGCGGCAAAGTTTTCAGATTGTTTGATAGGATGATCGGTAAGATTGCCATCGAAAACAGATTTGAATAAATCCATAAGGTCATTTTCTATTCTTGGAATGACGACTTCGGTTTCTGGATCCCCCATTCTGCAATTATATTCAATAACAAATGGATCCCCCTCTACATTAATCAACCCTAAAAAGATAAAACCTTTATATTCTAAATCAGCTTTTTGGATGCCAGAGATAGTTGGTTTGATAATTCGGTCTTCTACCTTATTCATCATAACTTCATCAACAAATGGAACTGGAGAGATAGCGCCCATTCCACCAGTATTTAACCCAGTATCGCCTTCGCCAATTCTTTTATAATCTTTTGCAACTGGCAATATTTGATAATTGTTGCCGTCAGTTAATACGAATACAGAAAATTCTATACCACTTAAAAAAGCTTCTATTACAACTGTTTTTGATGCATTACCAAATTTTCCACCCAACATTGACTCTATCTCGACTAATGCTTCTTCTTGATTTTCGATGATTAATACGCCTTTTCCAGCAGCAAGACCATCGGCTTTTAAGACATACGGCCCATTATTATTACTGATAAATGCTTTTGCTTCAGGAATTTGATTATTGCTAAAGGCTTGATAAGCTGCAGTCGGTATATTGTTGCTTGCCATAAATTCTTTAGCAAACTTTTTTGATCCTTCTAGTTGGGCAGCAGCTTTACTTGGTCCTAAAACATTAATATCAGGGTAATTATCTTTAAAAAAATCAAAGATGCCGTCGACAAGTGGTTGTTCTGGACCTACAATGATATAGAATACCTCATTCTCAATGCAAAAAGCAGCTAAACTGTTAAAGTCGTCTATTGGAATCGAGACGTTAGTGCCGATTTTTTCTGTGCCAGCATTACCAGGTGCGATAAATATTTCATTAATAGAACTAGACTGCGCTATTTTCCAACAAATTGCATGTTCTCTCCCTCCAGAACCAATGATTAAAATATTGTTCATTTTTTAGTAGTTATGACCCAAATTTAAGTAGATAAGCGGTAAGAAATCACATATTAGAGATAATAATAATATGTATTGCCATTTTATTGCTACTTTCGTGGTTAAAATCATGTTTTCAGATGTATGCATATTTGAAAGGTTCTTTGACTTATAAAAGTCCGACTCAAGTATACCTTGATATTAATGGAGTAGGCTATAATGTCTTAATTACCTTAAATACTTTTAGTAAAATAGAAAATTTTGATACTGTAAAGTTATTTACTTACGTGCATGTACGTGAAGACGTTCTTGACATATATGGATTTGAAAATGAATCCGAAAAAGAGATATTTTTGCATTTGCTTTCAGTATCGGGCATAGGTCCTAACACCGCAAGAGTGGTATTGTCTTCTATGACTCCGCAAGAGGTAAGTACTGCTATTTTGCAGGACAATGCAGCTGCTTTTAATAAAGTAAAAGGCATTGGACCAAAAACAGCAAAAAGGCTAATCTTAGATTTAAAGGATAAGATTGCAAAAATAGAAATCGATCAAGGTAGTTCTGTATATTTTGAATTATCAAATTATAAAATGGAAGCAGTTTCAGCGTTACAAGCGTTAGGATTTAATAAAGCACAGGTTTCGAAGAAAATCGACCAAATTTTATCCCAAAACCCAGAAATAAATCAAGTAGAAGATATAATTAAGGAAGTATTAAAACAAATGTCCTAAAAAATGTAATCTACAGGATAATCCTCCGTTATACTCTGAAGCTATTAAATAAGGAAATTACTTTTCAATAGGAAATGAATATCATCACTAAGAATTTACTACTTTTAACAATTTTCACAGTAGTAGTATCATCAAATTACAGTTTTTCTACAGGAATGCCACTTCCAGATCATCTGGAAGCAAATGTAGTTGTAGATACTATTCCGATTTTGGATAACTATGGAGATTTTGTTACAGATCCCAATCAAAATCCATTCGATATAAAACCTAAAAATATTGAGGAAGTTGTAGAATACGATCCAGAGACCAACTCGTATGTTGTATTTGAAAAAATCGGTGAAGAATATTATAAAACGCCAGTTACCTTAACATTTGAAGAGTATCTTGAGTACCGATCTAAACAAGAAGAAAGAAAGTACTTTAACAAATTAGGCGGAATCGGAGACGAGTATAAAAGTAAATCAGGCATAATTGATCCTATCTCAAAAATCGATATCGGAGGTGAACTTATAGACAGACTTTTTGGTGGTTCTGGGGTTTCTATTAAACCACAGGGGAATATAGATTTGACAATAATTCCAGCGGATTACTCTCGTACAGCAAATCCAAACATTCCATTAATGGCGCAACGTAGATTCAATTTTGATATTCAGCCTGTGATAAATATGAATGTCGATGGTGGAATCGGAGAAAAACTGGATTTGGGTTTTAACTACAATACACAAGCTACTTTTGATTTTGATAGAAAAATTAAATTGGCATACGATTCTGAGCAATTTAGTGAAGATGATATTATTAAAAAAATAGAAGCAGGTGATGTATCATTGCCCTTAAGAAGCTCACTTATACAAGGCGCACAAAGTTTATTCGGATTAAAAACAGAATTACAATTTGGACATTTAAGAATTACTGGTATTGCTTCTCAACAAAGATCTAAACAAGATAATCTAAGTATTCAAAATGGTGCTACAATCCAGAAATTTGAGATTAGACCTGATGAATATGATGAAAATCGACACTTCTTTATATCACACTATCACAGAGAGGCTTTTGAACATGCATTAAGTAATCTTCCATATGTTCAAAATGCATTTACCATAAATAGAATAGAAGTATGGGTAGGAGATAACAATGGATCTCAATACCAACAAAATAGAAAAAGAGTAATCGCATTGACCGATTTAGCAGAAGGAAATGTAGATAAGCTCGGAAACTCTAATAACACCAATGTTATTAACCCAATTCCAAATTACCTGAGAGAAAAAGACAGAGTATTACCTTCCAATATTGCAAATGATTTATATCAAAGAATCTTAGATAACGAAGCAGTAAGAGAAAACGCTCAGTTGGTTAGAAGTGTGTTAAATTTGGAAGAAGATGATTATTCTACAGGTACATTAAGAAAGCTTAATGAAAACGAATATAGCTTTAACCCTCAGCTAGGTATCATATCCCTGAATGTACAATTAAGGCCAAGTGAAGTTTTGGGTGTGGCGTATGATTATTATTATGCGCAACGTTGTGATACCCTATATAAAGTGGGAGAACTTACTCAACAGACTCAATTATCTTCAGTAGATGAGAATGGTGAGCAAGGATTTGGACAAGCACATATTGTAAAACTTTTGAGGCCTTCTGATGCAAAAATTGCCAGTCCAACTTATGATTTGATGATGAAGAATGTATATTCTTTAAGAACAAATCAACTACAACAAGATGGGTTTAAATTTGATATTTACTTTGAGGATGATGGCGGTGATGGATCACTAAAAAAGTATATCCCAGATCCAGATTTAGGAAACAGAATACCTTTACTAAATGCTTTTAATCTTGATAGATTAAATAATCAAGGAGATCCACAACCTGATGGTATTTTTGATTTTGTTCCTGGGATAACAGTTATACCGAGAACAGGAAGTATCATTTTCCCAGTATTGGAACCATTTGGTGATGGATTATATTCTATATCTGAAGATTCTTCTGCGGTAGAAAGGTATATGTATTCTGAGTTATATACGGAATCACTATTTAATGCAAGTCAAGTATTAGAAAGGAATAAATTTGTAATGATCGGGGAAGTAAAATCTAGTGTATCATCTGAGTTTTCTCTAGGTGCATGGAATATCCCAAGAGGATCAGTCCAAGTAAGGGCAGGTAGTAATATATTGAGAGAAGGTATTGATTATGAAGTAGATTATGGCATTGGAAGGGTAAGAATCATTAACAGTGCTTATTTGCAACAGGGTGTTCCAATAGATGTTTCTTTTGAAGATAACTCGGTATTCTCATTCCAACAAAAAACAATGTTTGGGCTGCGTGCAGATTATGCATTGAGCAAGCATGCGAATATCGGAGCCACATACATGAGATTGTTTGAGCGACCATTTACCCAAAAAGTAAATTACGGTGATGACCCAATAAACAATCGGATTTTTGGTATTGATTTTGACTATAGCAAAGAAGTACCTTGGATTACTAAAGCCGCAGATAAATTACCATTCTATAGTACTAAAGAACCATCTAATGTGACTTTTACCGCTGAGGTAGCAGCTTTAAAGCCAGGCCACAATAGACAAATAAATCTAACTGATGATAATGGTGGAGTAGTAAGTATCGATGATTTTGAAGGTGCGGTAAGTAGTTTGCCATTGAGTTCTCAACCCAATAGATGGACGCTATCCAGTGTACCGAGAATTCCAGATTCTATAGGTGTTGAAAGTTTTCATTTAAAAGAAGATACCCTATTTAATAGTTTGGCATCTAATGCAAACAGGGCACTACTTAACTGGTATGTTATAGATAGAGGAACTACAGGGACAAGAGATCATCCATATTCAAGAATAGTAGACCAAAACGATCTTTTCCCTAGGAGAGATGTTCAGACTGGTCAATTGCCAGATTTATTTACATTTGATCTGAGCTATTATCCAACAGAAAGAGGACCATATAATTTTGATACACAGGATGGATATATCATAAATGGCGAAAGGATTTCTGCAGGAGTAGAATATGATCAAGCAGATCAGGTTTTGAAACTTAAAGAACCAGAAACTAGATGGGCTGGTATTACTAGATTTTTGAATAATAGTGATTTTCAAGAAGCCAACTTTGAGTTTGTAGAATTTTGGATGTTGAATCCATTTATGGATAAAGAAGGTTCAGGTCCTGAAGATAATGGAGGACATGCTGTAGGAGAAAATGGACAAATCATTTTCCATTTTGGTAATGTGTCAGAAGATATCATCAGAGATGGTCAGCAGTTTTACGAAAACAATATTCCAGTTAATAATCCGTCCGTTCAACTAGAAAGAACAAATGTAAGTTCTGTACCAATATTAGATCCTCCTAATAATAATGCCTTTGATATAAATAATAGAGATGCACAAGACGTAGGGTATGATGGACTAGACAATAGCGGAGAGCAAGTATTGTTTCAAAATTGGGTTTCTGAAATGAGTGGAATGGGTGCAACTTATGTAAGACAGGATCCTTCCAATGACGACTTTGTATATTTTAATTCTCCTGATTTTGAAAATGAAACTATTTTAGAAAGGTATAAGAGATTTAATAATCCAGAATCAAATGCACCAGATGGTCAAAGCTTTGAAAGAGGAAATCCTTATCCGGATAAAGAAGATCCAAATAATAACCTTTCACTAGATGAAAAAGAAAGTTTCTGGCAATATGAACTAAATATTGAAAGGACTTCTGGTACTGTAGAAGATAGATTTTTTCCTTCGATAATTGATGAGTCTAAAATTCCATACATTACTCAATCTAAAGTAGTAGAAGCAAATGGGCAAGAAGAAGTTTGGTACCGTTTCAGAATTCCACTAAATAGCGGTAGATCAATAAATGGTATAGAAGACTTTAGGTTTATACAATTTATGAGAATCATCACTGCAGGTTTTGAAACTTCTAAGACCTTTAGACTTGCAGAATTCGAGTTGGTAAGAAGCCAGTGGGTTAGACAACAAAATGTATGTAGACTTACCGATAGTCCTATTGATCCAGATTTTTCAGTTGATGTTGTAGGTGTGCAGGAAAATAGTGAGAAGACACCATTTGGATATATCTTGCCTAAAGGTATCGTATTAGAAAGACTACAAGGTACTTTCCAAAATGTCACACAAGACGAGAATTCTCTAGCGATGAATTTTTGTCAACTGAGCGATTCTTGTGAAGTCTCTGTTGCAAAATTGGCAGAACTAGATTTACGATTTTTTGAAAAACTCCAAATGTTTGTTCATGCCGAAGAAGAACCTGGGACAGATATTCCGGATGATGAATTGTCCTTATTTATAAGACTAGGAAAGGATTATAAAGACAACTATTATGAGTATGAAGTGCCACTCAAAATGTCGAGAAATAATGGAGTTTCCGATAGGGATTTGGCCGAGGTAGTATGGCCTGAAATTAATAAGGTAGATTTTGCTTTAAAATATCTTACCGAATTAAAGAAAGCCAGAAATCTAGACGGTACTCCTTTGGAACGTTTTTCATTAGATAGCATTCCGGGATTAGATCTAACTGATCCCAATAGTCCATTCGCAGGATTTAATCCTGAACATAATATTCACATAATAGGAAATCCTACATTGGGATTTGTAAAAGGAATCCAAGTAGGTGTAAGAAACAGTTTTGATGATAGTTTTAATGAAAATTATTGTGGAGAGGTATGGATTAATGAATTGAGATTAGCTGGATTTAAAGAGCGTGGTGGTGTTGCTGGTTTAGCTCGGATGGATGTGCAAATTGCAGATTTAGGTAATTTAACTTTATCGGGAAATTACAATAGTGTAGGTTGGGGTGCAATAGATCAGAAACTACAAGAGCGTAGTCTTGAGCAGGTATTGGATTATGATATTGCGAGTAATTTAGAATTGGGTAAGTTGTTTCCTAAAAACTGGAACTTAAGTGTGCCTTTTTATGGGCAATATGCTAAGAGTATCCGTACACCGCAATATGACCCATTTGCACTTGACCTTACGGTAGATGAAGTAGTTGATGAGGCAAGGAAACTAGGAGAAGATACACAACCAGTGATAGATCGTTCTAGAGATGTTACGACAATAAAGACAATTAATTTTGTAAATGTCAAGAAAGGAAAAAGTACTGGCAGTAAAAAAGACAAACCTTCTTCTGTAACAAAACCAGGTAAAAAAGATAAAGGAGCTAAAGGTGAAATTGCTGAAGAACCAAAGGACAATAAACCTAAGAATAAGAAACCGATGCCTTGGGACATATCTAATTTTAGTGTAAGCTATAGCTATACAGAAACAGATAGGCAAGATCCATTTTTGGCTATAAATAATAGAAAAGATTATACAGCAAGTCTAGACTATGGATATTCGCTAAAGACAAAAGGAATAAAACCTTTTGGAAAATTGGTCAAAGCAAAAAGTTTAAAATTTATCAAGGAAATCAATTTTAATCCTGTTCCGAATACATTTAAATTTAATACCAACTTAAATAGGGTTATCACCAAAACGAGATTTAGACTTCCTGATGAAGCGCCATTTTTTGAATTTGATGATCGAAAATTTGATTGGGAAAGAAGATATAATCTTCAGTGGGATTTGATGAAAAATTTAAAACTTACTTTTGCAGCATCTAACGTTTCTGTTGTAGATGAAATAAGACAAGTAAGTGCTAATGAATGGAGAGATGAATTCGGTAGAAGAAGAGATGATGTGATCGGTAATGAATCTTTAGTAAGAGACTACTGGAGGAATAACCTGCGAGATTTTGGTAGGAATGCCAATTATAATCATCAATTAGGATTAGACTATACTTTGCCGACCAAAAATATTCCGATTTTAGACTGGATAGATGTACGAGCGCAATACAAAAGTGATTATAGCTGGATAGCAGGTGCGTTGATAATTATTGATGAGAAAGATCCAGCAGATCTAACTGATGATATTGGTCCTGGTGCAGTCATCCAAAACAACCAAAACAGATCATTAACCTCAACATTTAAATTTGATCAGTTATATAGGAAGGTAAAATACTTTAAACGATTGGATGGAAATGCCAAGTCTAAAAGAAGAAGAGGAAGTAGCTCTAGAAATAATGATGATGATAAGAATAAGGATACTGCTGACTCTGGAAAAAGAGAAAAAAGAAAGAAAGAGCGGGAAATAACTACCTTCGAAAAACTGTTTGTAAGACCACTTTTATCTGTTAGGAATTTTAAATTTTCTTATAAAGAAAACTTAGGAACCATAGTGCCAGGATTTATGGAGACTCCTAATCTATTTGGTTTGTCAAATAATTGGACAGCACCAGGTTGGGAGTTTGTCAGTGGGTTACAACCCAATCTTGATCCTAGAGTTGCACAAAATGATTTGAGAAATTATGCTGATAATGGATGGTTAAATGATAGTCCAGTATTTAATCAGCAAAGCTCTCAAACCAAACAGCAGAACTATGATGCAACGATCATTTTAGAGCCATGGAAAGATTTTAAAATTGATGTTGACTTTACTAAGTCTTACCAAAATAACAGTACCCAACAGTTTGTGAAGAAGGCAGATGAGGTTACGGGTATGGAGAAATTTGGTTCACTGGGATATGTAGAAATGGGTTCTTATGAGATGTCTTTTATAAATATGCAAACGCTGTTTGGAACGGATCCTCTTGAGTTACTAGAAGTGTTTAAAAGTAATAGAGAGGCAATCTCAGATAGATTACGTATTTTAAGCGGAAATCCTTCAATTCCTCATGATAATGAAGATGGAGCAGAAGATGGTTATGGTTTGTTGTCGAATCAAGTTGTTATCCCAGCATTCTTAGCAGCATATACCAATGTTAATACAGATGCAGTTATATTGGATTTAGAGTCAGAAGTAAAGAGAAATAACTACATACCACGACCTAACTGGAATCTGATCTATGATGGATTGAGTAAGCTGCCGATGTTTAAAGGCAAGATAAAGAGTTTTAGACTAGAGCATGGTTATAAGTCAATGTTTAGGGTAAGTAGTTTTAATACAAATCCTGATTATAATTTTGCTGATCCATTTGGTGAAAAAGGAATTGATGGTAACTATTATTCTCGATTGGATATTCCATCTGTGATTATAGATGAACAGTTTTCTCCTCTTATTGGAATTCAATTGAAGACAGAAAACGATTTTGAAATTAATGGAGAATATACCAAATCAAGAATGCTCCAGCTTAATACAACAAATGCCGAACTACAAGAAACAAAGTCTACAGGTTTTCAGATCGGTGCTGGATATACTTTCCAAAACGTAGTCTTATTTAATAAAAAGAAAAAGAAGAGAAAGAAAAGAGACCCTAAGGTTACATTGGATGATATTGCAGAAGGAATCTCTATAGGAGGTAAAGGAAAAGATAAGGATAAAGAAGATGATAAAGGAGGAAAGCGTGGAGTAAAAGACAAACGTGGTAATCCATTGGTTTTTGATTTTGCATTTTCTTATCGTGATGATGTAACTTATGCACACGATTATGACACTGTGTCAGAACCTGTAGTTAACCCTAATCCGGTTAATCCAGATGAGACATTTGATCCGTCAGCAGTAAGAGGACAAGAAACCATCTCATTAAATCCATCAGTTGAATATGAAGTGAACAAAAATTTCTCCTTAAGGAGTTTCATAGATTATAGGAGGTCTATTCCTAAAATTAGTACGAGTTTTGCGACTACGACTTTCCAGTTTGGGATAACACTAAGATTTAAATTGAATTAAAAATTTAGTATAAATTTGAAAAAAAGGCTGCAATTTATTGCAGCCTTTTTTTATGCAAATATTTGGTCTATGTTGAGTGTAATTTTTCCAAAATCTATCATTGCATTGAATAGACAAATTTTTTCAAATTCATGCATCTCTTTTGCTAATATGCTTTTTTCTATAATTAGTTTTTCTTCTAAGAGTTTGCTTCTCATTGTTCCTTTTAATAGAGGCGTTGCTGGCGTATACCACATTCCGTCTTTGAGAAATGAGACATTACAATAGTAACTATCTGTAACCATTCCATCTTTGATTATTAAAATGTCATCATGCTTTTGTCTCCGATTAAAGAGGTCGTTAAGTTTTGATCGGTTAAGGTATTTATATTGGTAGTCAATATTGGATGAAATAATTTTGAGAGAATTGATTTCTTTGATTTTATAATTTGTATAACTTATATGTTGAATGTTATTATCGTAAACAATTCTACATTTAATAACTGTAGGTAAAAATAACGGTGATAATGTAAGTTCATCTTTTAAGTCAATTGGGTTTGAGTCAAAATGAATTTTTCTTGTATCGTTAAACCGTTTGTTGTGGTAATGCAACAGTGGAATCTGCCCGTTTTCTATCCGAATGGTTTCTATAAATTGGGACATAAATTTTGTTGATTAATTCTTGATATTCTGAATCTAAATTACTTTGATGCGTAATGCCTCCTCCACTATAAAAGTATAGTTTATTTTTAATTTTTTCTATATATCGAATCATCACTGCAGAGTCAAAGTTTGTTCCATCAAAATAGCCAAATACACCAGTATAGTAGCCACGATCCATATTTTCAGCATCCTTTATTATCTCCAAAGTTTTTTCTTTGGGAGCGCCAGAAACACTACCCGCTGGTAACAGTTTAGAAAAAATGGTTCCAATTTTTAATTCTTGATTGATCAGTTTACCAGAAATCTTAGAACTCATCTGGTATATATCATTGCCATTGGTTTTTATTTTTTCTATAAATCCAAAATTATCCACAGTAACATTTCTAGCTACTTGACTAATGTCATTTCTTAATAAATCGACAATAGTTGCATGTTCTGCTTTTTCTTTTGGATCATTAATTAGGATGTGTTTTGCATTTGGAATAGTAGCATCTATCGTTCCTTTCATTGGATAAGTAGAGATAATATTGTCTTTAATCTCAACAAATCTTTCTGGAGAGAAACACACAAACTCTTCTTCTAGAAAAATCTTAAATTTTGCGAAACTGTATTTGTAAATCTCAGCTAAGTCTGCATTGGTAGTGATCTCATTGCGAGCAGTATAGTTTAATAAAAAAGAGTCGCCTCGATTAATAGATGATACTATTTTATTAAATCCTATCGAGTAAACTTCTTTTGGAATTGGAAACTTGTTTAAATAGATATTGGGATTAAACAAGTTTTTATTATTTGAATCTATCTCGAATTTTAGACTACTGGGCAAACTATCCAAACGATAAATAAGTGGTTTTTTTAGTTCAAAATCCAGCAAAAAGACGAATGGTATTTTACGTATACTCCATTCATCTAACTGTGCCCATATATGTTTACTTTTTTCCAATCTATGGGTTAAAATGCAATCTTATAGATAATAGTTCCTTAGAATTTATTTATTGCTTAAAATACCAGCATACTTTGCAGGATCTGTTAACACATCGATGGCAGTTTCTACCTCTGTATCATCAGAAAGTCTTTGGAAAGCTTTTCCTTCTTGTAGGTAATATCTTGTAGCGATTTCTTCTTGGATAGCATTTACAATGATTCTTTCATATCGTGTAAAAGCGGTATTTTTTTCTGCTTCTACTTTGGCTTCCATTGCAGATAAGTCTACGTTCAATCCATCCATTTTTTCTTCTTCTATTGCTTCTTTTAAGTCTTCGATTTTCTTTTCTGTTTCACTTTGGTAAGTAAAATCCGAGTTAGCCACAAAAGATTTGAATCCTTCATAGTCTGTAAATTTTATTAATGAAGTCAGGCTATCTGGTGCAGCATTATTGTGCACATATTTATTTACATATTTGAAAATAACATTATCTTCTTTAAGTGCTTTTAGTAGTGCAGGATTTTCAGGTGCTTCTAACCTGATATCTGGAGTTACTCCACCACCATCTAACACTTCTCTTCCATTACGTGTCTTAAACGGTGTTCTTTCGCTATCTGGAATATCAACTGGTTCTCCGTCTTCATATCTTAATCCCTGAATACATCTTCCAGAAGGAATGTAGTATTTTGAAGTAGTGATTTTCACTCTAGAGTTATAACCTAGATCAAAGGTATTTTGCACCAATCCTTTTCCAAAAGAACGTTGACCGATAACAACACCACGATCTAAGTCTTGGATTACTCCAGAAACAATCTCTGAGGCAGAGGCTGATCTCTTGTTTATCATTACAGCCAATGGAATGTCTAAATCCATAGGTTCTGCTTTTGTAGAGAAAGTTACGTCTCTATCTTTTACTTTTCCTCGAGTAAAAACTGCAGGCTCATCTTTTGGTATAAATAAGTTTACGATGTTGATTGCTTCTCTTAATAATCCACCACCGTTAAACCTTAAGTCTAAGATTATTCCTGCCAATTCTTCATCTTCTCTTTTTAGTTTCTTTATAGCCTTTGCAATATTCTTACCAGCATTAGGTGTAAATGTAGTTAAAGAAATGTAACCAATGTGGTCTCTAATAATTCCTGAATAAGGCACATTGGGAATTTCCACTTTTCCTCTTTCTATAACAGCATCAAAAGTTTCATTTGTTAATGTTCTATTGATTTTTAGATTTAAATCTGTCCCTGCAACACCTCTAGCAAATTGAGTTACCTCATCAGTCGTTTTTCCTTTGGTACTTTGTCCATTTATTTCTATGATTTCATCTCCTGCCTTAAGTCCAGCTTCTGTTAATGGAGAGTCTTTATAAGGTTCTACAATTGTAACATAGTCGCCAATCTTTTTTACTACTGCTCCGAATCCTTGATATTTTCCTTCGTTATTTATCCGATAACTTTCCACTTGTGATTCAGAAATATAGTTGGTATATGGATCCAATGATTTGACCATCGCATCGATACCAGTACGCATCAATTGGCTAGGATCAAGGTCGTCAACGTAGTTGTTGTTAAGCTCTTTATAGGTCTTTACAAAAATCTCTATGTTTTTAGATATTTCATAAAGCTTGTCATTATTTACAATGGTAAACGACATTGCACCAATGATAACAATTATGAAAGCGATCAATTTATTGGACACGTGAAACATTTTTTATTTTTAAAACAAAATTTTTAAGTTGAAAGATTACAGTTTAAAGTGTAAAACAATTTTCAACTTTTCAATTATATAAACGGAAGCATCAGATTATTTATTAGTTCTTAGTGATTAGT
>JAHDBF010000177.1 GCA_020630525.1 Saprospiraceae bacterium | reverse complement strand
GAAAAAGCCAACACATGAAATGCATTGGCTTTCCGGTTTTGGGTATAAGTAAATAGTTTTCTTATTTAGAGAATTACTTAACCTTATATTTTATGCCAAACTGAAATCCAAAAGTATTTATCTTGTCATTATTAGGTCCAAAATCAAAATTGCCTAATACCTGAGAAAGTCCAGCTCTAGAGTAAATTGCGTAATTATCATTTAGTTGATATTGGAGTCCAGCTCCAGAATTTATAGATGCATAGAAGACATCTTTTGCTTTAGCTCCATCAAATAATCCAGGATGAAAGTTTTTATCAAATAATGTTAAGTCTTCTTTATCATCTGGGTCTTGATTAATTGGGATAGATCCTCCTCCATTCATTTTACTAACTTTTACATCGATGTTGTACGACGTATTAGTAATGACATGACCAGAGATTCCTAGATCTGCAAACACACTAAGATTTTTAAATATATTATGGTGCCATCTCCCAAAAACTGGAATTGAAACTATGTTGTAATTAATTTTATTAAAGCTGTATATCGTCTGCGTATTCTCTAATAGATTAATGTATTCAACTGATCTTTGGACGGGCGAATATTCTATTTTCCTAAAATCAATTGCAATTCCGTATTCTAGATTTCTATCTATCTTACTTATCCCAATTGCGCCATGCAAGTTAGTGTTTAAAGACTGTTGATTGTTAATTGCAAATCTTTCGTCTCTAGGAGAATTTACGATATTGTATTGGTATCCAATATGGCCATTCAGATAATTTCCTGTCTGCGAAAAAAGATTAGATTTCTTGACTTTTACATTTGTATCTTCTTTTATACTGTAGCTAGATTGCGCTTCCGATAATTTATAAAAATCTCTACTTTCAATATCAAAGTTATTACTAACTGTTAATGGATCTAATGTCACAATATCCTGAAATTCAATTTCCTTATTTGGTATTAAATCGTCTGTCCCATTTTCAAAACTTTTACTTGAATTAGGATAAATCACTTCATCGACTATTTTTATTGTACCAGTTGTATTGATAGTTCCATTGTTGCCAGAATCTGAGTTGAGGCCTTCATCAACAGATAGAGACATAGCTGTGTCTCTGCTACTAGACTCTATCCCAAGATTTGTTTTTCCGATTTCCACTTCATTAAGTCCCCCATTCACTACCTTAACATTTTTATGCTCAATACTCACCGTATTTTCGGGGTTTACTATTTTAGACTCTATTTTTTTTGAATTGATTTTTTCAGCATTAGGCTGATTTTTATCAATATCAACATTAGCAGTGGCATTAATTTTTACTTTGTTTTTATCACCTTCTATTGGTTCAATTATATTTTCTGTAGTTGCTAATATTTCATTAACAACGGTAGTGGTATCTGTTTCATTAAATACATAACCATAATAATTAAACAGAGTTAATAGTAGCAATAGCGCCAACATCCCTTCGAATGCTTTAGCTGGATAAAGTACTTGCCTAATTTCCGAAGCACGTTTTAACCTATCTCTAAGTATTGCCCAATGGTTTTCATTATAATTTGCAGAAACGTTTTTAAGTTTTGATTTTATAGATTGATCTACAGCAGTTTCATTTTGATGCATCTTTTTAGACAAATTATCCCAATCTGCTTGAGGGACATTTATTTCTGATTGATCAACTTTGTCCTTAATCACATTGTCAAAACCACCATTGTCAGCATAACCCAATGCTCCTGCTATCGCTCCCCAATCACTTGGAGGTACAATCACATTTGGATTAGTCACTTTATCTTTGATTACATTATCAAAAAGCGAATGATCTTCATGACCCAATGCGCTCGCCATTGCACCCCAATCACTTTCTGGAATGGTGATGTCTGGATCAGTTATTTTGTTATTGATTGCTTTATCAAACGCAGCAGAACTCGAGTGACCAAGACTTGCCGCTAATATTGCCCAAGCTGGCTTAGGTATTTCTACCTCGTCTGATTCTATTTTGTCTTTTATTGCTTTATCAAATGTTGGGTCAAGATCATCCGATAATTCAGTTTTAAATGTATCCCAATCTGGTGTTGGTACAGAAATATCAGGATCGGAAACTTTATCTTTTATAACATCATCAAAGCTTAAATCAGAATCTGAATTTATAGATGATTTAAATGCTTCCCAGTTAGCAACTGGAATGGCAACGTCAGGATCAGAAATTTTATCTTTTATGGTTTTATCAAAATCAGAATTATTCTCATGCCCAAGTTTTGAAGCAAGAGTACTCCAGTTTGGTGCAGGAATAGAAATATCTAATTGAGAAACTTTTTCTTTTATGGATTCATCAAATGGAGTGTTATTTTCATGACCTAATTCATCGGTCATAGTAGACCAATTGGGTACTGGAATAACAGGCTTAGCATCAGCAATTTTAGATACAATCGCAGCATCAAAAGCATCATCAAAGTCACCACTACCATTATCTACATCCAACTTACTGGAAAATTTATTCCAATCTGGAGCAGGAACCAATGGCTTGGCTTCTTCTACTTTTTTACGGATTATATGATCAAATTGCTTATCAAGCATTCACTACTAATTGCTTTTCTATTAATATTTGTTTTAATCTTTTTCTTGCTTTTGCAAGGTTAGACCTAGAAGTACTTTCGTTGATGTCTAATTTTTCAGAAATTTCACCATGCGAATATCCTTCTATGATAAATAAGTTAAATATCGTTCTATATTGATCTGGGAGTTCTGTTATTGCCAACATTATTGCTTCAGCATTCATCTGACTGACTGCATCTGCATCAAGACTGCTAACATCATAAGCTGCTTCGATATCAGTAGTTCTATTTCTTCCTTTCTTTCGATAATGATCGATGGCAGTATTAATAACGATTCTTTTTAACCAAGCCTCCAAATTAGTGCCATGTTTATATTTTCCAATATTCTTAAAAATCTTAAGAAAACCTTCGTGCAACACATCTAATGCCTGATCTTTATCAGAGGTGTATCTCATGCAAACGGGATACAGCTTGGGATAAAAGTTTTCATAAAGCATCTTTTGCGCCCATTCTTCATTTCTGGAGCAAGCCAATATGAAATCTTCTTCGCCGTTTTTTAGTGTTAATGATAAATCCATAATTGTATAAAATTTAAACAAGAATTAGCCCATAACTTGCTTAGTGTTGCCTTTAAAACGCCATAAATATAAATATGCTGCCTTTTAAATCACTTATTTTCAGCAAATTATACCAGTTAGGAGACATTCACAGTGCTTAAAATCTAAATTTAGTTCAAAATGGATACTTTTCATTGAATACAAGATTACTTATATTTTTAGATATTGAATATATTTGCATCATTATCAGTTGAAAATATATTATTTAATTGTAGAATATGACTAAAGTTGCTCAAGACGTGAAACCAGGTGAAGAAAGGAATTCTTTAGAATCAATGTATAAAGAATATTTCCTCGATTATGCATCTTATGTAATCTTAGAACGTGCTGTTCCCTCTATAGTTGATGGATTAAAGCCTGTCCAACGTCGGATTCTTCATTCCATGAGAGACAAAGAAGATGGAAGATATCACAAAGTGGCAAACCTAATCGGACATACCATGCAATACCATCCACATGGTGATGCAGCGATCGGTGGCGCAATGGTAAAGCTGGGACAGAAAGACCTGCTTATCGATCCGCAAGGAAACTGGGGTGATGAGCGAACAGGTGATTCTGCAGCAGCGGCAAGATATATTGAAGCTAGACTGACTAAGTTTGCTCTTGAGATTCTATTTAACCCTCAGACTACCGAATGGCAAATGTCATATGATGGTAGAAACAAAGAACCTATTAATCTACCGGCTAAATTTCCTTTGGTTTTAGCACAAGGTGTAGAAGGTATTGCCGTAGGATTATCTACCAAGATTCTTCCACATAATTTCATTGAAATAATAAAAGCTTCCATAAAAATACTTAACGGGAAAAGTGTAAAAATATATCCCGATTTTCAAACTGGTGGAGCCATTGATATTACTGATTATAAAGGCGGAAAGCGCGGAGGAAAAGTTAAAATCAGAGCTACCATAGAAAAAGTCGATAAGAATACACTCAAAATTGTTGAATTGCCTTTCGGGGTAACGACAACAACATTGATAGATTCGATCCTAAAAGCAAATGATAAAGGAAAGATAAAAATCAAAAAAGTACATGATAACACTGCTCAAGATGTGGAAATAGTCTTAGAATTACAATCAGGAGTTTCTCCAGATGTAATGATCGATGCACTTTATGCATTTACCAATTGTGAGATTTCCGTTTCACCGAATGCATGTGTAATAATCGATAAAAAACCAGTATTCCTTACAGTAGAAGAAATCTTAAAAGTCTCAGCTAACAATACTAGAGAATTATTAAAATTAGAATTACAAATAAAGGAAGCCGAACTAGAACAAAAATGGCACCTTTCTAGTCTAGAAAAAATATTTATAGAGAACAGAATTTATCGGGACATCGAAGAAGCAGAATCTTGGGAAGCCGCTTTAGAGATTATTGAAAAAGGATTAAAAAAATACGTTAGTACTCCTTCCGATAAAGCAAAAAAATCAGACAAACGACTAAAATTAAAAAGGGACATTACGCAAGATGATATTATCAAATTAACAGAGATTAAAATCAAGCGTATTTCTAAATACAATAAATTTAAATCTGACGAATTATTATCGAACCTTGAGAAAGAATTAGAACAAGTAAGGTACGATTTAGCACACTTAACAGAATTTACCATTGCATTCTATGAAATGTTATTAACTAAATACGGTAAAGGTAAAGAGCGGAGAACAAAACTCGAAGAATTTGATACCATCAAAGTAAAAGCTGTTGTCGCTAAAAATGCCAAATTATATGTGGACTTAAAAGAAGGATTTATAGGTACAAGCCTTAAGAAAAATGATTTCGTTTCTGATTGTAGTGATATAGATGACATCATTGCATTCATGTCTGATTGTACCTTTAAAGTAGTTAGGATAGGCGAGAAAGTTTTTGTTGGAAAAAATATTATCCATGTTGCAGTATGGAAAAAAGGAGACGAGCGGACAACGTACAACATGATTTATGTCGATAAGAAAACGGGTGTTTCTCGAGTTAAACGATTTAATATCAAAGCAATAACTAGAGACAAAGCATATCCACTAGGGACTAAAAACGAATGTAAAGTACTATACTTTACTGCCAATCCAAATGGAGAATCTGAAGACGTAAACGTACAATTATCGCAAGGTTGTAGAGCCAAAAAGAAATTTTTTGACTTTGATTTTGCAGGATTAGATATTAAAGGGAGAGCTTCTCAAGGAAATATATTGACCAAATATCCTATCCGAAAAGTAAACCTAAACGAAAAAGGTAAATCCTCTCTAGGTGCTATGAAAGTATGGATTGACAAAGTAAGTGGAAGGATAAACAACGAAGGAAGAGGAACAGAAATCGGTGATTTTGACACTGGAAACCAATTGTTAATCATTACCAACGATGGTTGCTATGAAGTTTGCGATTTGCAAATTGGTAAAAAGCTTGAAGCAGATAAACTGGTCCATGTGTCAAAGCTTGAAGCAGACAAATCCGTAAATGTCCTTTATCACGAAGGGGAAAAAGGATGGACAATGATTAAACGGTTTAATATAGAAACCAACAAAACTGATCAAAAATATAAATTTATTACAGAGCACAAATCCTCAAAACTGTACTTTGCCAATGTTGGTGACGAAGCAAAATTGACCTATTCATTCAGAAAAGATAAGATCAAGCACGATAAAATCATTGATATCCCAGATATTATAGATGTTAAAGGATGGAAAGCAATTGGTAATAAATTGGGTGAGTACAAAGTCCTTAAAGTAGAAGAAGTCAAAGATCAAGATGCAGTGCAACCGACTTT
>JAHDBF010000176.1 GCA_020630525.1 Saprospiraceae bacterium | reverse complement strand
AAGAGATTATTTTTTTCGTTTCTTTTTCTTCTTTAGATTTTCAAATTCTTCTATTTCGTTTAAAATAGATTTATAATCATGGGTGCGTTCTCTATCAATGTTTAAGGTATCTTGATATTCCATTTTGGAAAGATTTAAAACTCTTATTTCGTTATTAATATAATTCGTTACTTCATCCAAGATTGGTTTTTCTATTTCGGAACAGAAAGAGTATGCTGTACCACGATTTTTTCCACGACCAGTTCTTCCGACTCTATGCACATAGTTTTCGGCTTGCTCTGGCATATCATAGTTGATAACCAATTGTATCTCTGGTATATCTATTCCACGTGCTGTTACATCCGTTGCTATAAGTACATTTACTTTTCCAAGTTTAAAGTTGGATAGTATTCGATTTCTTTCATCTTGGTCTTTATCACCATGGATAGCTAATGCTTCTATCCCGACTCTTTCCATAGCTTTTTTTACCCGTTCAACCCTAACCCTTGTCCTTGCGAATACCAAAATTTTAGCATCTGGATTTTCTTGAATCACACGTTCTAAGAAAAATCGTTTGTGATCCATCTCTACAAATATCACAGAGTGATCTACATTTCTTGATACTGGATCTTTGGGAGAAATCTGAATTCTAATTGCATTTTGGCGAATGATTTTGTAAGCAATTTTTTTGATTCGTTCATTTATCGTTGCTGAGAAAAACAGAGTTTGTCTCCGTCTAGGTAATTTATGCATCAGATCTTCAATATCTACGATAAACCCTAAATCAAGCATATGATCTGCCTCATCCAAAACTAAAACATCAATTCTATTGGTTAAAAGATGTCCTTGACTGATGAGGTCAAACATTCTTCCTGGTGTTGCAATTACGATATCGACCCCTTTATTTAATGATTTTATTTGTGGGTCTTGGTCTACACCACCATAAATAGCCAATGATTTTACGGTAGTATATTTCCCGATAGATTTGAATACTTCGTCTAATTGGATAGCCAACTCATGCGTCGGCACTAGGATTAAACACTTTACACCATCACTTCTCCTTTGAGATCTTTTCTGTTTGTAAATGATATCTATTATTGGAATTGCGAATGCGGCAGTTTTACCAGTTCCCGTTTGAGCAACAGCGAGTAGATCTTCTCTTTTCTGAATGTTGGGAATAGATTTAAATTGAATATCTGTTGGACGTACAAACCCCAATTCATCAAGGGCGCGCTTTATCTTACTGTCCAAGCTATATTTTTCAAATTTCATAATGTAGCAATCTTAACGCAAAGCTACATATTGTATTTATTAAACTGCAAGCTTAAAGAATTTAGTTTTAAGATATAAATGCTTTCTTGTACTGAAATCATGGATTACAATTGCCCAATATCTTTAATAATTTTGGTTATTCATGAAATGATAAAGAGGCTGTCTAAGGGTGACAGCCTCTAAATCAATTCATGGAGTCAACTTAAAACTTCACTAACCGTTCAGTATATTTTCCACGGCTGGAAATCACACTAAACATATAAATGCCATCATTCAACGAACCAAGATTAATTTGCATTTGGTTTTTCTCCACTGATCCTTTTCTAACTATTTTCCCAGTAGAATCTGTGATTACCCAATTCAATCCTATGCCTTGACCTACAGTTTTTAAATTCACTATACCTTGAGTTGGATTTGGATAAATTTCAAATGCTAAAATATTTTCATCAATAAGTATTTCACTAACTTTACTTGTGTTTAATTCTGCTTCATAAATAGATGCTTGCAAAATCTCTTCTTCTTCATATTCTATATCTCCGATATCATCTCCACCATGTATTGTACATATAAAATTCATCGAACTTGACATTGTACAACCATTTGCATCGATAATTTCTACTGAAATATTTGACTCTTCAAAACCAGTGATAATGTT
Organism: Saprospiraceae bacterium; assembly: GCA_020630525.1. Lineage (GTDB taxonomy): Bacteria > Bacteroidota > Bacteroidia > Chitinophagales > Saprospiraceae > JAHDBF01. Next base: position 4,017 of record JAHDBF010000176.1, on the reverse strand, counting down.
TACAAAATCTTCGTTGGTTTCTCCATAGATAGTGCAATCTCCAGAATCAGAATACCAATTGTAAGTAAATGGTTTAGTACCACCCTGAACATCTACTACGACCTCGATATTGTCATTACACTGTATACCAATTGGTAAGATTATTTGTGCAGACATACTGTCATCAGACATATTAACTGACTGTGTATGTGTTGCTACATTTCCACATGCATCAGTAATTGTCCATGTTCTAATAATCTGATTTCTATTATGAGTTTCATTATAGTCTATTGTGTAATTATTGGACTCTATTATCGTCAATTCTGGAACTTCCAATCCGTCGAGGCAATATACTTCTATATCTGATGGACCATCCATAATAATAGGAGCCAAATTATCATCTACTTTTATGCTGAGCGACATAGCGTTTGCATTTCCACAAGCATCAGCGACATTCCAAACCAAATCATATAAAATGTAACCATTGGATTGTTTACAATTTAGAGAAGTGGTTTTAACATTTAGGTCGATGTCATAAAAATCTCCACAATCATCAACTGCAACCATACCGTGACCATCTAATAAGTTGGACAGTATATTCATTTCTTCGTTATTTGCTTCACTAAATGTAACCTGCTCTGCATATATAATGTCTGCATAATCATGTATTATAAATTGAGGTGCTTTGTTATCATCAACATAAATATTTTGTTCAAAATAATACATATCACCGCAAGGACTCAAAGCTTCCCAGATTCTTAAATAATGATCACCACCATTCAGGCATTCTTTCACCAACTCTGTACTAAGAACGCTAGCTGTATACGTCAACTCAGGATAACACTCATGCTTGACCAATACTTCTGATTGGATAGAAAGATCATCACAGATATTTTTCTCTAGGTCAAAAGAAGGTAAATCAGGCATGATATGTACAAACTGAGTATTTATAACTTCGTTTCCACATTTATCCACAGCAGTAACTTTCCTTTCTAAAATAGATTTCATAGTACAATCTGTTTCGTGATAGATTTCTTCTAATTTGAACGTAGCGTTTCCACAATCATCTGTCACTGTAAACTCTGGCATTTCTCCATTGCAATACATTTCGATTTCTAATTCGCCAAAGTCAACAACTGGACCAAGGTCATCAATGTAATTAACTTCAATTTCAATTTCTTCTACCATTTTACATTTTGACATTAATGCCCATTTGTAAGTAGATGTTTTAGTATACCCAGCAGTACAATCGTCAAAAATATTGTCTACTCTTTCGAATTCTAATTCAAAGTAATTACCGCAATATTGATTTAATTTAATTGAATTTTCATTCAATAATAAATCGTCAGAACATCTTGAAACAAACCCATTTTCAGGAATAGAATCTTTTATTATTACCATATCTGCAAATGGATGATTAATATCTACGACTTCAGAAATATTAATTTCATCAGAATACACTTCAAAATCAAAAGTCTCATAACTGTAATTACCACAGAAATCATTGACTAAATATGTTCTACGAATGAGGTCAATAGATTCACAAATTTTTCTCACAACAATATCGTCATAGGTTAAGTCATAACCTGGAGAGCAAGACTCTTTAACTTCTACAAAGAAATCATCAAGGTCTGATTTACAAATAACGTCTTCAAAATCTATTTCCTCAGGACCATAATTTATAATTTCTGGTGCATTAGGTTTAATGATTACATTCTGCTTAAAATATGAGGTATTGCCACAATGGTCAACTGCTGCCCAAGTACGCTCTATTATATCCACTGCTAAACAAGGATCATCATCAGTAATAAATCTTTCTGAATATTCCATGTTTACACAATTACAATCGTCTTTGGCTAATACTTCTTCTGGCATTGGTATATCATCACAAGTAGCATTAATCGTTAAGTCAGGAACTTGAGTAAATTCTGGTTTTACATCATCAATTATCTTAAGGAAAAAACTTAAGTTACTTTCATTACCGCAATCATCTCTTGCAACGAATAAACATTCTATTAATGCCAAATATCCATCCTCGATACAATTACCTTCTTCCACATAATTATCTACAAGCGTTACAACTATATTGTTTGAACATGCATCGGTTGCAGACACTGAAGCAGGACTAAAGTTAGGCAAGAGATAAGTACCATCTTCTTTTTTATTGCAAGATATTTCTAGTACCCCATTTGCTTCAAGGTTATTGAGCATTGGGTCATTAAATTCCATAACTGGACTTTCTGTATCTTCTACATGAATATTTATTACACCAGAATTTTCATTTCCAGAACAATCTTTTGCAGTCCAAATTTGTTGTATGGTATAACTATTTGCACAACCATTATCGATAATTTGTTCTGTCATTACTATTTCAAGATCATTATCACAATTATCGGTAAAGCTTAATTCTAATTCTGGAATTTCACATTGGACATAAATGTCTTCAGGGATATCAGAAACTAATTCGGGTTGTTGTAAATCTTGAACAGTGATGGTCTGTGTATATACTGTAGTATTTCCACATTCATCTGTCGCAGTCCAAGTTCTTATAATTGCATAATTATTTGAACAACCTTCTATCTCTTCAACAATTTCTTCACTATATTCTAAATCAATATCGTCGCTACAATTATCAGTAACAACCAATGCCAAATTTTCTTCTACATCATACACACAATCATAAGATGCATCTTGAGGAATACCTTGAATCACTGGACCTTCATTGTCACTAACATGTATGTACTGAACTAAAGAACTACTGTTATCACATGCATCCGTAAATACCCACATTCTTTTAATTATGTAATTATTAGGACAAGTTTGATTCATAATAATGTCTTGAGGCATTACACTAATGATGCCATCACACATATCAAATGCATGGAATTCCGTTGGACTAAAGTCATCATCACAATCAACAAATATATCCATCATAATTACTCCTACTGATGGAGGTGTTGTGTCAACAATAGTTAATGTACTAGAAGAAGAGGAAACGTTTCCACATTCGTCTTGAACAAAGAAGGTAGCATTATAAATTGAAGTATTGCCACAAGTTTCTACTTCATTCATTTCATGACTCCAAGTCAAATTACCACAAACATCTTCTGCATTCAAGAATCCATTATTGGATATCCAATTTTCTATATCTGCAGTATTTCCTAGACCATCACATTCAACGGTTATATCCTGTGCATTAGAAGCAAGAACAGGAGGTGAATTGTCTATGATTGTAAAGCTAGCCTCGGCAGTTGACTGGTTACCACAATCATCTTCTACGATAAATGTTACTACCGTTTGTCCATTTGTTAAGCAGAATGAATTTGTGCTTGTATAATTATTTGACCAAGTTAAATTACTACATAAATCTTCTGCTATACTAAGTCCATTTTGGTCTAACCAATTATTAAATTCCTCTTGATTGCCATTACCATCACATTCTACAATTTGATCAATTGGTTCCTGGATAAATACAGGTGAAGTAGAATCAATAATAGTAAATGAAGCAATAGAAATACTAGAATTACCACAATTATCTTCCGCAACGAATTGGACAGAGAATGAAGTCGATGCATCACATTTTTGAGTAGGGTTACTGATGGTGTAATACCATGTAACATCACTACAATTGTCCGACGCTTCTGCACCTCCAAAATTATCCAACCATGATTGCAATTGGGCTTGATTGCCATTGCCATCACATTCTACTGTTGTGCTTGTTGCTTCCACTTCGATCAAAGGATTAGTGGTGTCAACTATTGAAAAACTAGCTTGTGATGTAGATTGATTTCCACAAACATCTGTTACTGTAAAAACGACTGTAGCCAATTCATCTGGGTTACATAGCTCTAAATCTTCATCAAAGTCATGTGTCCATGACAAACCACCACAGTCATCGTTAGCTATAGCTCCACCATTGGAGTTAAGCCAATCATTCAAGTAATCTTGATTTAAACTACTATCACACTCGAATAATCCATTTTGAGCTTCTAGTTCAATTATTGGACTAGAAGTGTCTTCTATCGTAAAAATTGCACT
>JAHDBF010000175.1 GCA_020630525.1 Saprospiraceae bacterium | reverse complement strand
ATGAGCAATTGGATTGAAGAAAATAATACACTGAATGCTTCTTTTGAGTTTAAAGACTTTCAGGAGGCATTTGCATTTATGACAGAAGTAGCTATTCAGTCAGAAAAAGCTAATCATCATCCCAATTGGTCAAATGTTTGGAATAAAGTTGAATTCAAATTAAGTACTCATGATGCTGGTGGGATAGTTACAGATAAAGACACAAAACTTGCTGCAAAAATTGATCAGATTTATAAAAAATATGCCTCTTGAAAATTATAGAAAACGATAAAATGCCTAAAGGCAATGGGCATTACTCTATGTGTATATCACATAACGGTACACTGTATGTGGCAGGACAACTTCCTTTAGTTAAAGGTACTAAAATTCCTGCAGAAGGTATCGAGGCACAAACCTTATTGGTATTACAAAAGGTAGAAGAAATCCTTGTAGCTGCTGGCAGTGCTAAGGAGAAAATTATCCAGATGAGAATCTATTTATCAGATATAGGATTGTGGGATGAAGTAAATGAAGTATATGCAGATTTCTTTGGGAATCATAAACCAGTACGAGCAGTAATTCCTACACGAGAATTACATTATGGTTGTCTAATCGAAGTCGAAGCAACTGCAGCCGTATAGCATGAACTATAAAATTGCATTAGAAGAAGCACATCAAAGGATAAAGAAACACATCCATCAAACGCCAGTATTAACCTCTAATAGTATTAATGAAATTGCGGGTGCAGAACTCTTTTTTAAGTGCGAAAATCTCCAGCGTGCAGGAGCCTTTAAAATTCGTGGCGCATGTAACGCTATGCTAAAATTGTCACAGGCTCAAAGAGAAAATGGGGTAATAACGCACTCTTCTGGAAATATGGCGCAAGCCGTTTCTTTAGCAGCAAAAACATTAGGGATAAAAGCATATATCGTCATGCCAAATAATGCGCCCAAAGTAAAGCAAAATGCCGTAAAATCTTATGGCGGAGAAATCACTTTGGTAGAACCAACGATGGAAGCTAGAGAAGCACACACGCAAATTATCATAGAAAAAACTGGTGCCAGTTTTATCCATCCTTCCAATGACTTAAACGTGATTCTTGGACAAGGAACTGCCGCTATGGAATTATTAAACATTCATAATGACCTTGATGTAGTTATTACCCCTGTTGGAGGTGGCGGATTACTGGCAGGATCTGCATTGGCTGTTGAAGCCTATGGAAATAATTGTAAAATTATGGCTGGTGAACCATTGGCTGTCGACGATGCTTATCGTTCTTTGCATTCAGGGAAAATAGAAACCAATCTTACTAGCAACACCATTGCAGATGGACTAAGAACTAATCTTGGTGATATAAATTTTCCTATAATCCAACGACTGGTTGATCAGATAATCCGAGTAGAAGAACAAGAAATTAGGCAAGCATTAAAGTTGATTTTAGAACGCATGAATATATTGGTCGAACCATCGTGTGCTGTCCCATTAGCGGCTATTATCAAAGAAAAAGCACAATTTAAAAATCTGAAAATTGGTGTTATTCTTTCTGGTGGAAATATAGATTTAAATAGAATTCCTGAATTTATTATTAGCTAAAAAAAGTATCCATTGCGCTAAATGCGCTTGAGGCTTTATCTTTAAATTGCTCCCTATGTGTAAAATATAATACACATAACGGAACCAAAGGATTTTGATTAGGAATACCGACGATGTTTTCAATGTCCGTTTGTGAAAATCCCGAAATTTCTTTTATCGTTTCCCAGTTAGCAAAGTTCATTAATTTATAAGGATCATCTTTATACACTTGCAAGAATACTTCGATATATGCATGCCAACCAATATGATAGAATTGTTCTGGAGCAGTCTGTGCTAAATTAAAAGCTTCTAAGGATAATATGATTACACCATCCTCAACATGTGTTTCTACTGAATGTAAAAACTGATTTTGTGGTGTAGGAAATGGATGTTTATAGGTAAATATTCGATCAATATCACCAATCAAAAAATCCTTTTTATGCATGGTAAGTTGGATAGGAATTGCAGAAATAAGTCCAGAAATATCGTAAGGCAAATCTCTGTGTTCGTGACCAACAGCTTTAAATGCCCTTCCTTCCATATATAGAGCCAGCCTGTATTCAAATTTTTCTTTTTCATCACCAATTAAAGAAGCGTAATATGGATTCATCTTCTTTAGTAAAGATTTTAATTCTTTATCAACTTTTAATGGATATTTGGTATGCCACCAATAATCAATTTGAGGTTTGAATAAATATAGTAACACCAACAATATCAATGGTATAACTATCCAGATGGCATAAGGATAATGAGAATCTAGGTGCGTCTGATACCCCAAATACAACATAATACCAACACAAGGAATCATCAATATCCTAGAAATCGAACTTACAGTCAATGCTTTGAATTTTTATTTAACGATCAATACTTGTCAGAATATTAATTCAACTAAGTATCTTGAATTTTATTTTATTAGCAAGCAATAATTTGGAAGAGAAATACAAGGAAACGCAATTATCGAAACTGTTTTATGATATGATCGATCAGTATCGTAATATATACGAGAATGCAAGCCTTTTTCCTCAGAATAGATTACATCCAGACGAATATGCCCATTTATTAAAGTCAGAAATTAACTTTGAAGTTAGAGACAATGTTGCAGATTATATTTTAGATAGTGATAAGAATAATTCAAATTGGTCAAAACAAAACAAAAAGTTTCTTAATTATCACAAATCATTAACTCCGGCAACATTTTTTAACAGCATATCGATAGATCATTATATCGCAGCAAAAACGCAATTGCATAAATTAAGTAAGGTAAGAGTATTAGATGTCGGAGGAGGAACAGGACATTTCTTATGCAGTTTTTTTAGAAATCCAGCTAGTTTAGAATACTTCTTGGTAGATCCAAATGTCAGAGAGATTCATGATCAGTTTGTACGAATGTATCCTGCATTATTAGAATTGAAAATGCGTCATATAAAAGCTTATGCCGAGCAGATTCCTTTGATTGATGAATGCATAGATTTGGTAGTTAGTAGTTCTGCGATTGACCATTATAAAGACTATAAATTGTTTATAAAAGAATCTTATAGATGCCTCAAATCTGGAGGAAAAATTTTAATAAGTAGTCATTTAAAAAAAGCAAAATCAAAACATAAAAAGACTTGGTCAATATCCGCATTTTTTGAATACTTAGCCAAGTCTTTTCATCGCATACGGAATAGGGTTGCCATCAATGATCATGTATTAGAATTTTCAGATACAGAACAAATTGAAGATGTGCTAAAAGCGGCTGGATTTATTATCAACCAATCAGAAATATTCAAAAACTACTTCTACATAGTTGCACGAAAAGAATGACCAAATTAATATATGATCACTCTTATCTCTAAGTCAAAAATTTTAAACTGTCCATTAAAAACTAACCCACTAAAAACTAATAACTAAAAATCACACCTCGTCACGTTCAAATTTGCTGGCAAGGAAGTAATGGATAATTAATCCAATTCCACCTCCGATCATTACAGTTGGTACGATTCCGATCGCATCATTTAAGTCGAAAGCTGCTTCTATCACCAATCCTGCAAACCAGCCTAATCCAACTCCGGTTAATAATAGCCCAAATTTTAATGAAGAGTTTTTGTCAGAAACATTTTTCTTAACAAGAATACTAGGGTCAAAACCTTCATCCATTATCGCCATTCTTTCGAGATGTCTATCTCTGTACCGCATATAGATAAATGTAATAATCGATCCAAAGAATCCTATCATTGCTAACATCGGGACTAATACTTGTACTCCATTCATAGTAATTATTTTTGTGCTTTAACGTGACTCATTGAAATCAGGTTACAAAAATCTAAATAAAAATAATTTTTAAATTTCTGTAACCGATTCTCATTATATTACGTCACAGCTTCACATGAAAACAAATAGAAAGGAAGATAACATAATTCTACAACTTAAAAACGGAAGTAGTTCTGCTTTTAGATGGTTGGTGAATGAATATCAAGACTATGTATATTCTATCTGTTTGTCTATTCTGAAAAACAAAATGGAAGCAGAAGAAGCTGCTCAAGATACTTTTTTGAAATGTTATAAATCAATAAATAAATTTAATGGAAAATCTAAATTTAGTACTTGGTTATATCAGATTGCGTACCGTACATCAATTGATTTCATCCGTAAAAGAAAACATACTCAGGATATTGATGATTTTGATTACGCTATTGCTGGAACTACTAATACTGTAGAAGAAAACTTAGAACAAAAAGAACTCCAACAACAATTGGCAAATGTGATCAATCAATTGGGTAGTGAGGAAAGGATATTGATAACATTATTTTATCTGCAAGAAAAAAGTGTAAAAGAAGTTTGTGCAATCACGAATCTGAATGAAAGTAATGTAAAAGTAAAATTATATCGAGCTAGAAAGAAGATGTATGATATCATGTCCCAGACAAATTCTGAGAATAATAAATTTTAAAACTGCGATTAACTATATAAATGCTTAATTTTATAAACAATATGGATAACAATTGCTATTCATTTAAATAATAGAATATGAAAATTGGTTTTGAAGAAATATGTAAATATATAGATGGAGATCTCTCTAAAGATCAAGCTAATGCTGTTGCTAATGCAATAAAAAATGATCCAGCACTTAAGGAAATGTATTTGCTTCAAAATCAAGTCAATGAGTCAATTTCAACAGTTCTGCTAAATGAAGTATCAACGAATTTTACGCTTAATACAGTAAAGCGTTTGGAACAAGAAAGGGCAAAAGTTGGGCAGTTTTCTGGTGTTAAATGGATATTGATATCCTTGGTTTCTGTTACATTATTTAGTGTTCTTATTTTCGCTGTTTTATCAGCTTACGCTTCTCCTGTAGTGGCTGAAAGTTCAAAATTTAGCCTTACGTTACCGCAAGCATTTGTAGAATCAATTTCAAATTTTAGTGTTGGTTCATGGCCTGTGTTTACTATGATTCCTTTGTTTTTGTTTATGTTGGTTTGGATTGATCATTTAGTGGTTAATGCCGTCGTTCCAAGAAGGAAAATAGCATAATAATTCTTATTCAATTCCTTATTCAAATCGAATTCTGAAAGCATCAAAAGGGATGATGTCTTTACCTTCTTGATCGGTAATTTTATTTATCATCAATAATCCTTTACCGCAAACTACAACAGGTTTTTGATCACGTTTGAAAATTAATTTCCCAGGACAACGATTCTCAATTTTTACATCAGCAATAATTTCTGCAGAAAGAATCCGTATAGTGCCAAATTGTTTAACAAAGCTGGTCGCTCCTCTATAAGGATTCCCAACGGCATTGATTTTTCTTAATATTTTTTCGGCATCCCAAGACCAGTCAATCCGATAATCTTCTTCATCTCGCCAAAGACTATAAGTGGCCTTAGATTCATCTTGAGGTGTGCCAGATAAAACTTCCCTTTTAGATAGTTTTTCACATAAATCCAACACTACTTCTTTATAGTTATCTATTATAATATCTATTGCCAAACTGATTGTAATGGGATAATTAATTGGTGATTGGGATTGTGCTATGATGGGGCCAATATCGTATTCTTTTCCTGCCAATACTGCAGAAACACCAATCTCAGAATCTCCATTGATAAGTGCAGTGACTAATGGATTAAATCCACGATATTTTGGTAGTAGAGAGTCATGAATGACAATGACTTTGTTGTTTTCTGTTGGAATAAGCCAACGCCAAGAAACTGCTAGTACATACTCTGAGTCAATAGAAAAACTAGTATTTCTAGATTGATGACTAATGTTATTCTTGCAGCAATATGTTGCTATTTCCTGAGAATAGTCATTTTCAACATTAGCATCATTTCCGATAACAACAGTATCTATTAATTCACTAAAACCATTATCGAAAATCGTTTGTAAGACCGCATATCCTTTTT
>JAHDBF010000018.1 GCA_020630525.1 Saprospiraceae bacterium | reverse complement strand
AAAAAGCGGAGAATGAGGGATTCGAACCCCCGATACCTTGCGGTATACACGCTTTCCAAGCGTGCGCCTTAAGCCACTCGGCCAATTCTCCGTTTGGGTTTGCAAAAGTAATCAACTGTTTTTATTTACCTTTGATAAACTATGAAAATCTATAATGATCTTGCATATAAAAAGAAATTAGGCAATAAATCAATCGCTGTATTGATAGATCCTGATAAAATGAAGCTAAAACAGTTTCAAAATACACTAGATATTGCTATCGAAGCCAAAGTAGACTACTTTTTTATCGGAGGAAGCCTTATTGTCAATGACATGCTTGATCTGGTACTTTCTAGTATTAAAGATAGATGTGATATACCATTGATACTTTTCCCAGGAAACTCTTTCCAACTTAGTTACAAAGCGGATGGCATTCTTTTCCTTTCGCTAATTTCTGGTAGAAATGCTGAGTTATTAATCGGGAAACATGTGATTACTGCTCCTTATCTCAAAGTTAGTCCATTAGAAATAATCCCTACTGGATATATGCTCATTGATGGTGGCGTTAATTCTACTGTACAATACATGAGTAATACTACACCCATCCCTAATCAAAAAGATGATATAGCTATGTGTACAGCAATCGCAGGAGAAATGCTAGGTCTTAAACTAATGTATCTTGATGCTGGTAGTGGCGCAAAAACGCCTGTAAGTAAAACCATGATTAACGCTGTAAGTAACGCATGCAACTGTCCGTTAATAGTCGGAGGAGGAATCAGGACACTCGAAAAAGTAACAGAAAACTTAGAAGCTGGTGCAGACTTGATCGTAGTAGGAACCGCATTCGAAAATGACCCAAATCTAATTTTTGAAATGGCAAAAACCGTTCATTCATTTCAAAATAATACAATTAACATATGACAGGAGTTGTAATCAGATCTACGGGAAGCTGGTACGAAGTAAAAGTCGAAAATGGCACTATTATAAAATGTAGACTTACTGGAAAATTTAGACAAAAGGACCGAAAACTTACCAACCCTATTGCCGTAGGTGATTATGTGAAAATCCTAATCGCAGATAACGAAGAAAACATTGGAACAATAAAAGAAATTGAAAATAGAAAAAACTACGTCGTACGTCAATCGCCAAGAAAAAAACATCAACTCCATATCATTGCAAGCAATATTGATAGAGCAATTTTAATAACTTCTATTAATCATCCAAAAATAAAACAAGGATTTATTGATCGTTTTCTCATGATGACGGCGCCTTACAATATTCCAGTAACTATAGTGTTTAATAAGTCAGATCTATATGATGAAAAAGACCATGGTATCTATGATTTCCTTGCTTCCATATATAATAAAATTGGCTATCAAACACTGCTGACTTCCATAGTTACAAACCAAGGCATCGAAGATTTAAAAACCATCTTAAAAGATAAAACAACTTTACTTAGTGGTCAATCTGGAGTAGGAAAATCATCTATCATTAATGCCATCCAACCTGACTTTGAACTGCGTACAGAAATACTTTCTGACTTCACGGGAAAAGGACAACATACTACTACATTCGCAGAAATGTTTGACTTAGATATCGGAGGACAAATCATAGATACACCAGGTATTAAAACACTTTCTTATAATCATCTAGAAGAGATGGATGTTGCCCACAACTTTAAAGAGTTTTTTGAGTATTCAACCAATTGTAAATACAGCAATTGTATGCACAGAAACGAACCAAAATGTGCAGTCAAAAATGCTATAGAAACAGGCGAAATATCAGAGCTTAGATACCAAAATTATCTTGCAATCTTGGATGAAATTGAAAACCAAAACTATTGGGAAATTAATTCTGATTATTAAAGATTTGGATTGATCTTGCTAGAAAACCTTTATCGCCCTAAATGCACCAACAATATAGAAATATCAGAAGGTGACACTCCACTAATCCTACTGGCCTGACCTATTGTTCTCGGTTTTAAAAAGTTTAACTTCTCTTTCGCTTCCGCTGATAAGGCTACTATTCCATCAAAATCAAAATCATCCCTCAACCGCACTTCTTCAAGTCTATCCATCTTTTCTGCCATCTCTTTTTCCTTCTGAATATACCCTTCATATTTGATCGAGTTTTCAGCATATTCTTTATTTTCTCTTTTGTACTTTGACAATTCCTCTTTGATAAAAGGTACATACTCTTCCAATAAAGAAATAGAAACTTCAGGACGCAAAAGGATACCTTTAAGCTTTTGCTTTTGATTGATAGGTTTACTATTCTTTGATGCCAACATCGGATTAATCTGATCCTCAGTTATACTCGTTTTTTCAAAAAACTTAATCAACGCTTTTGCTTCTTCATGCTTCTTTTCTACCGTTTCCATTCTACTTTCTAGATGGTTCATTCCTAGTTTATCAACCAATGGCGTCAACCTGATATCTCCAGTATCTTGTCTCAGTAATATTCTAAATTCTGCACGAGAAGTAAACATCCTATAGGGTTCATCAGTACCCTTATTTATCAAGTCATCAATCAACACACCCACGTATGCGTCAGAACGCTTTAAAACAAATTCTGGCAACTCATTCACTGCCAAGTGCGCATTAAGTCCAGCGATCAATCCTTGGCCAGCAGCCTCTTCATACCCTGTCGTACCGTTAATCTGTCCAGCAAAAAACAAGTTTGCCACCAACCTAGTTTCTAGATTTGCTTTAAGTTGTGTCGGTTGGAAAAAATCATATTCTATAGCATATCCTGGACGGAACATTTTCATGTTTTCAAATCCTGGTACACTTCGTAACGCTTTATATTGTACTTCCTCTGGTAACGAAGAAGAAAATCCATTTACATATATCTCACAAGTGTTCCAACCTTCTGGTTCTACAAAAAGTTGATGCCTATCTCTATCCGCAAATCGATCTATTTTATCTTCTATTGATGGACAATATCTAGGACCTAATCCTCGGATTCTGCCATTAAACATCGGTGAACGATCAAACCCTGTTTTTAGTAATTCATGTACTTCAGGATTGGTGTAACTTACATGACAACACAATTGTTTTTCTGGTAAAGTCGTCTCAGTATAAGAGAATCTTCCTGGATCTTCGTCTCCATGTTGGATTTCCATCTTACTATAATCTAAAGTACGACCATCTACTCTTGGAGGCGTTCCAGTTTTCATTCTTCCAGATTCGAATCCTAGCGAGACCAATTGCTCGGTAATTCCAGTTGCCGCTTTTTCCCCTGCTCTTCCTCCACCAAACTGTTTTTCGCCTATATGTATCAATCCATTCAGAAAAGTCCCATTGGTAAGTACCACGGATTTAGACGATATCTCAATCCCGATTCCAGTTACGATTCCTTTACAGCGATTGTCTTTAACGATTAGTCCAGTTACCATCTCTTGCCAAAAATCAATGTTGCTATGCGCTTCTAACATCTCTCTCCACTTTGCCGCAAACAGCATTCTATCGTTTTGCGTCCTAGGACTCCACATAGCAGGTCCTTTGGATTTATTCAACATTCTAAACTGGACCATTGAGGCATCGGAGACGATACCTGAGTAACCACCGAGTGCATCTATCTCACGTACGATCTGCCCTTTTGCGACGCCACCCATTGCAGGATTACAACTCATCTGTGCGATGGTATTCATATTCATGGTTGCTAATAACACCTTAGAACCCATATTCGCGGCAGCGACTGCAGCTTCACAACCTGCATGTCCTGCACCGACAACTATAACATCATATTCTGGAAACAATATTCAAAATTTGTCGCAAAATATTACCATTTACGTTAAAAGGAAAGTAAACGGTAGCTTTTAGTGATTCTAATTTTTAACATTAATATCAATCTCTAAAAATATCTTGTCATTTATCATCTCTTCTTTGATTGTTTCTGCTAAAGAAGGAGATTTATAATCGATACCCCATTGTGTTCTATCTATAGAAAAAGCTGGTGTTTTTATCGTTATCACTCCATTGTTTATATGAATCTGAGCTTTAAATCCTACTTCCTTAGTAACATCTTTTAAAGTCAAAGATCCATAAACTAGGTAATTTGCATTTTTCCCGTTTCTTAATTCAATAAGTCTATTAATTACAAATTTTCCTTTTGGGTATTTCCGTACATTAAAAAAGTCATCCTTATTATTGGAATCCAATCCTTTTAGATGATTCTCAAGCTTGGTTCTTTTAGCTTCCTCTAAGTCAGTACATGACAGAGATTTCATATCGATGATAAATTCTCCACCAGTAATTTTATCATTTTCTACACTTACTTTTCCAGACTTTAATGCGATGGTTCCTTGATGACTTCCCCCGATTTTTGTTCCTTTCCAATGGATAATACTACTGTCTACATCAATGTTTTTTATATTCCCAGAAAGTGTCGCTGTCGATTTAAGAGATTGCGGATTAAAACTTTCTCTTTTCTCTTTTTTAGGTTTTACGATATCAGATTTTTTGACTTCCGTCGAATGGCTAATTGTCGCTGGAGCAGACTTATCACTTTTACAAGAGAATATCAACAAACTCAATATCAAAATACCCGCGTAATTAATAAATGTATTCATATCCTCAAATTTGCAAATTATCTAAATAACTTATGGCATCGTTTAAAGTATTTAATGGAACACAGTTTTCTGGAACCATATTTCCAAGGGAAATGGCTTTAAAACCAGTAAGTATCATTTTTGTATCGCCGATAGATTTACACAAAAATTGGATATACGCAGAAAAGTCGATTTTTTCCATATCCTCATTTAATATTGAATATATATAGTCTGGTTTTATAATCGCATATGCTTCTATAACGTCATTTAATGTTAAGTCAAATCCGACTACTACACTTTTAATGCCTCTCTGTTTCAGTAAAAATTTAAAATACAAAATACTTAACTCCTGTTTTTCTGACTCTGGTAAATACAATAAAAAAGTAGGCGAATCTTTTTTTATCGCAACATTACAATCCTGAATTTGACGTATTGTTTTTTGCTTTAAAATCTCACTAATAAAACTTTCATGGATACTTTTTATAGAACCAGAAATCCAAAGTGCAGACATCTTTTCTAAGAAAGGATTTATTAATAAATCCATGGTTTCCAAAAATCCGATTTGAGAAATATAATTGTCGATTATCCTATTGACACAAACTTCATCTAAATTTATCACTGCCAATCCCAATGCATCCAATTGTTCTTCTATAGAGGCATCTCCATCATTATATTGCGCAAATTTATTTTTTAAATCCTCAGGAGATAATTTTGCAATATGAGATATTTTAATGCCTTTTTTATTGAGCAGGCTTATTTTAATGATCTTATTTAAGTCATCATCAGTATAGTATCTGATATTTGTATCTGTCCTTTTTGGAACGATAATGCCATACCTCTTTTCCCAGATTCTTAGCGTATGTGCTTTGATACCTGTAATCTCTTCTATGTCTTTTATTGAATATATTACCATATGTAGGTCAATATTTTCTTTAAAATTGAAACTAAAACCATATTATTGAGATATAGATTCACTTTTTAGGTTTTCATTTGTTAAATACTAAACTAGGATAAAATATGAATATCGGCATTGTTTGTTACCCAACTTATGGCGGAAGTGGGGTTTTAGCTACCGAACTTGGTATCGGTTTAGCGAATAACGATCATAAAGTACATTTTATAACATATAAAAAGCCTGCAAGATTATTCGATTTTCACAGAAACATCTTTTTTCACGAAGTCAGTTCATTCGAATACCCGCTATTTGAATACTTACCTTATGAAACTGCCTTAGCAAGTAGAATAGTGGATATTGCTATGCATGAAAAATTAGATATTCTGCATGTACATTACGCTATACCTCATGCTGCTGCTGCTTATATGGCAAAAAGCATTCTCAAGACCAAAGGTATAGAAATTCCTGTGGTTACTACCCTACATGGGACAGATATTACACTCGTAGGCTTAGAAAAAGCTTATGCTCCTGTGGTAGAATTTAGTATAAATGCTTCTGATGGTGTTTCTTCCGTTTCTCATCAATTGAAAAAACTAACGCAAAGATCCTTTAGCATCGAAAAAGAAATCGATGTCATCCATAATTTTATAGACCTTAAAAAATTTAGCAGAAAAGAAAATCCTGAACTAAGAGAACAATTTGCTCCCAATGGCGAATTTATTCTCGTCCATACATCTAACTTTAGGAAGGTAAAACGCATTGACGATGTTATTAAGGTTTTCGAACGCGTATTCCGAGAAGTACCATGCAAACTATTGCTGATCGGTGATGGTCCAGAACGTTCTAGTTTACAAGAGATTTGTAGAGATATTGGGCTGTGCGAAGAGATTCACTTTTTAGGTAAACAAGATGTAGTAGAAGATTTACTTTCCATAAGCGACATATTTTTATTGCCTTCTGCTCAAGAAAGTTTTGGACTATCTGCACTTGAGGCAATGGCTGTAGAAGTGCCTGTCGTATCTTCTAATGCTGGGGGAATACCCGAGGTCAATGAAAACGGAGTTACCGGATTCTTGGCAGATGTTGGAGACGTTAGGACTATGGCAGAAAAAACTATAACGCTACTTAAGGATGCTGAAATGCTAAAACAATTTAGGCTTAACGCACTAAATAAAGCAAAAACATTTGACAAAAATATCGTTATTCCTAAGTATGAAAAACTTTACAATAAGGTAATAGAAAGTATGTTAACTTATTAATCTACACACTACTTCATCAATAATATCTTAGCTACATGTGTATCAATATCTTCAAAGGTATTTGTAGTCGAGCTGAACACTAGGTAAACTCCTCGAGCTGCATTTATACCATTATAATTTCTGCCATTCCAAATCGCTTGACCTCCAAGCGCGGTTGTTTCATACACAAGCTTGCCATTCATATCAGTGATTTTTACATTCGCATTTCTAGCTAATCCTTTTATTGCGATATCTCCTTGATAATCTGGGTAAACAGGATTTGGAAATGCGTATACCTCTGCGGCGTGTTTTCTAGTTGCTCCAGAAGATTTGGTTCTATAGGACTGTAATCCCTTTGTAGTACCGATGAGTAATTCTCCATTATTATCATTGTATGCTAGGTCAATAATCTCATCAGAAAACAAGGGACTATTGCTTTCAGTAAAATGATCCAATTGTAATTCACCATCTGAGGATTGTAAAAAAAGTCCTTTCTTAGTACCAAACCATTTTCGGTCCGCTCCATCTATCAATATCGCTTGTACAGATTCTGATCCTAATAATTGTCCAAGGTTACCATCTTGATCAACCAAGGGCTGTGATCCAACACAATCTAGATCAAATGGATTGCATTCAAATACTACAACGCCTTCTGTAGTCCCCACCCAAACATCTCCAGATTTATCTATTGCTATGCTTTTAATTTGACTAGTGGGCAATTCGCTATTATTCATAGTAAAAAATCTTGGCGTCTCTCCATCAGTTGGATCAGCAACACTTTCTCCGATATCATACACATATACTCCGCCAGAATTACCAGCAATACGCATCCATATTTGACCTTGTTCATTAACAGCTATCGAGGCAATACTTTTTGGGGTAGTGCCAATAGAAAAGGAATGCCAGATTCCTTCTGTCGTCAATACAGAAAGTGGTTTTTCTGCTGCATAATTTGCAATCCATAAATTGCCATCATTGTCAAAAGCCATATCAGAAATTCTCGTCCTCTGTTCATCGCCAATTGCTACACCTAGAGAAGAATTGCTCGAATCATACTGAATATAAGATTGATCGTCCAAGTTATATTCTATTAATCCAGCCCAGTAAGTACCGATATAAAGTTTGTTTTCTTTTGGATGTGGCAGTACTTGAAAAACATTAAGTATATCATTGTCATTAAAAGGTTGGTAATTGAATTTGTTTACATTGGTCCATTGTCCATTATACATGTAAAAACCTCTATCGCTAAAGTTATAATTAAAGATATCTGAGACGCCACCTGAAGCAACAAATATTTGATCATCTTTAATTTTGACATCACTCAATTCTGAGCTAAATGGACCATTAAAATTTAAGTATTGACACGTTGCATCAACGTTATCTTTATACCTCACCCCATCCCATCGGTCGGAAATCCAAATTCTTCCTTCTCCATCTTGTACTGCGTCATTAGAAAAATTGGTGCATTCATTTTCTATTACAATCGGCATATTTTCATTATTAAAGAATACTACATCGCTTGTCGAAGTATTGCCTAATAATGTTAATATCCATCCGTCAGAATAGCTATTAATGGAGGCGGCATGATAATTTGAATCATCAAATTCATAAACTTCTTCAAATTGTAGTTCTGTAGTTTCTACTAGAATACGGTCATCGACGTTTAAGTAAATCTTTTCATTTACAATAGATACTACATTACAGCCATATACTTCTGGCAAACTATTTTCTAATCCTAGAAAAGTCCAAGTATTAAAATCTGAGGGGTTTGCATTGGAGTTAAAATCAAAATAATATGATCCTGATTCTGCAGCTATAAAAATCGTGCTACCTCTAACATCTGCATCAAAAATCCTTTCATTGGTAAAACAACTAAATCCAAATTCTCTTTTCTCCAAGTCGTATTCCACGATTCCAAAATCTGTAGATAAGTAGGCATTAGAATTATTTTGAGAGATGGCTACATCATTTACCTTTTTACTTCCAAGAATATCTGTATTCAATTTTATATCTAATACTTGGAATGTAGAATTTGGGGTAAATAGATCGAAGCTACTGTCTTCATAAACAATAATCAACTGGTTTCTTACTTCATCAAATTTGATTTTTTCTATACTGACTCCTGACAATCCTTCTACTTTAGTGTAAAAAGTTTCAGAAAGATCTTGCTCATCCAAAACGATTAATCCAGCATTTGCAGCGATATAAATATTTCCGCCACCGACATCTATACTTTTTCCATTATTTAGCGGTAAATATGATTTCCATTCACCAATAGAAATATTGCTCTGAGAAAATAGCATGGATGAAAAAAAGAAAATAAATAGTAACTGGATTGATATCCTCATAATTGAATATTGATACAGTTATTAACGCGGATTTTTTAAAATTATTTATATAAATGGCTATTATCCAAATATTCATACACTGTGTCTGGAACTAGATAGCGTATACTCCTACCTTCTTTGATTTCATTCCTGATATAACTGGCTGAAATATGCATCATTGGAGCTTCTAAGATGGTAACTTTTTCGTGGTTTTGCAAGTCTCCCAATTCGTAATTGGGTCTTTTATAAACGTAGATATTGTGGTTTTTTAATATCCATTCATAATTTTTCCACTTATGAAAACTTGCCAAATTATCTCCACCCATGATTAGTGAAAAATTAATATCTGGATACTTTTCCTTAAGATATGTCAAGGTATCAATGGTATATGACGGCTGAGGTAAACCAAACTCTATATTTGATGGTCTAATATTGGGGTTATCACCGATTGCAAGACTGACCAAATGGAGTCTATCATGATCATTGGCCAAACTAGCTTTCTTTTTAAATGGACTTTGTGGTGAGATGACCATCCACAATTGCTTAAGTTCGGTTTTCTGAACTATAAAATTTGCTATAATCATATGTCCGACATGGACAGGATTAAAAGAACCAAAAAACAAACCTACTTCCACAAGTAATAGTTAGTGGCTTCTCATTACTGGCATAATAAGCATGAGTAAGTCCTCATTTTCTATTTGCTCAGAAGGTACAATGATTCCAGCTCGATTTGGTGTTGAGAGTTTTACTACGATGTCATTTGTTTTTAATACCCCCAGCATTTCAATCATAAATTTGGCATTAAAACCGATCTGCATTTCTTCGCCACCATACGTGCTGTTAATATCCTCATTGGCTTCATTAGAAAAGTCAATGTCTTTAGCAGAGATATTCATACTATCAGATTTTAGATTTAATAAAACCTGATTTGTAGTTTTGTTGGCATAGATCGCGATTCTTCTTAGTGAACCGATTAAATCAGATCTATTGACTGAAAGTAAGTTGCTATTATCCAATGGAATTACCGCATTGTAATCTGGGTACTTCGCATCAATCAATCTTAAGCTAAAAGAACTTTCTTCAAAATCAATAAATAGGTTGTTCTGATTATAAGAAAGTGTTATTTCTGTATCGTTTGGCAATGCATTTTTTAACAATGACAATCCCTTCTTTGGTACAATGAATGAAGCGTTTTCTTCTGAAGAAATCGACCCGATTGTATATTTTACCAGCTTGTGCGCATCAGTGGCAACAAACACAATCTTGTTGTAATCTACTTGAAAATACACTCCTGTCATCGCAATCCTTAATTCATCATTACTGGTTGCAAACAAAGTGTGGGTCAATGCATTCATAAGACTATCAGAAGAAATCTTTATCGCATTTACATCATCTCTTTCTGGATTCTTAGGATAATCTTCTGGTTTATCACCTGACATTTTATATTCTCCATATTGGGATTTTACCTCCACTCCGTATGATTCTTCGTCTACCGTTATGGTAATCGGTTGATTTGGGAGACTCTTGATAGTATTCAACAAAATGGTTGCTGGAATAGCTACCGAAAAGTCTGAATCGGAAAGTACATCTATCTTAGAAGATATAGTTGTTTCCAGATTGGTTGACCGCAGAGAAAGCTTACCATCTTCTACTTCAAATAAAAAATCTTCTAAAATTGGCAATACTGGATTAGAGCTAATAGCTCCATGCACCATTTGCAATTTTTTCAATAACTCACCTGATGATACTTCGAATTTCATATTGTCTGATTAAATGCGCTGCAATATAGCAATTTTCATGGCTATATGCTTGATGAATTGACCCTTATGACGCGAAAATAAATCTATATTTCTGAATAGTTGTTAATTAGTTTTTACATTGCCAAAAATTATAAATTGAAGCTCATCAATCGGGTAACTGGTCCAGACATCAAACCCATAAAAAATTTAACATTCCCTTCTTACGAATTAGTACAATTAGAAAATGGCTTAAACGTCTATTTTGTTGTAGGTGGAACGCAAGATATTTTCAGAATTCAAATGGTTTTTGACGCTGGGAGAAAGTACGAACATAAAGTCGCCGTAGCCAGAATGACCAATAAAATCATGAAAGAAGGTTCTCATACACATAATGCAAGTGAACTTGATGAAAAATGGGATTTTTATGGGGCAATTGTGCAGTCTTATTGTGAATTAGATACTGCAGGACATTCATTAACTGGATTAACAAACTATGCAGACGCATTAATTCCAACCTGGTTTGATACCTTAACCAATCCTACATTTCCTTCAGAGGAATTAGAGATTCAGAAGAGCTTATCTGCAGAAAAATTAAAGCTTCAATTATCCAAAAATGACGTCTTAGCATACCGATATTTTACCGAAAAACTATATGGTAGTGAACATTATTATGGCTATAATACTGATCCTGAAGATTATGCAAAAATTAATCAACAAGATTTAATCGACTTCTATAATAAATATTATAATGCAGAATCAGCGTTTGCTATTATTAGCGGAAATATAGGAGAAGATTTAAAAAACCAAATTATAATACATTGTCAAAAAATTAAAAAAACCAATGCACCATTAAAACAAAAAAGAAAAATAATATCCGAAAAATATGAACCACATCTTAAGCGGATATCTACTTCAAACGACCTACAATGCGCCCTTAAACTAGGGAATATAACCATCCATAGGTCACATGAGGACTATCCGGGGTTTGCAGTAGTTGTAAATATTTTGGGTGGATTTTTTGGTTCAAGGCTGATGACAAGACTAAGAGAAGAACAAGGATTATGCTATAATATCTATGCGGGTATAGAACGCATGATGGATAGTTCGTACTTTTTTATCTCTGCTGACATCAATGCAAAAAATATAGATGAAGCCATTTCAGAAATAAAAAACGAAATTCTTATCCTCCAAACAGAAGATATTGACGAGGAAGAGCTAAGTATGGTAAAGAATTACTTAAAAGGAAGTATCTTAGCCTCCTTAGATGGGCCTTTTAGATCTGCAGAATATTTAAAATCCTATCTTTCGCAAAAGTTACCTTTTGATTATTTTCGCATTTTCTTGGACGAATTAGAAAATATTACGTCTAAAGATGTAAAAGCGCTTGCAAATAAGTATTTAAAGCCAGAAGAAATGACGATTGTAATTGCAGGTGCTTAATTTACGCGAACTTAACATCCCAAAACCGCTATTCAACTTTCCATTACAAGTTTTGGTATGTATATAGATAGTATTCTTAGGAATAGTATTTGCTTTATATTATATAATGGAAACTAATTTAGAGAAATGAAGCTTTTTAGTTTTTTTCAACAAGAACTTGCTGTAGACCTTGGTACTGCAAACACTTTAATCATTCAAGATGGGAAAGTAGTGGTAGATGAACCGTCTATTGTTGCGATTAATCGTAGGACCAACGAAACCATTGCAGTAGGCCTAAAGGCGATGATGATGCACGAAAAAACGCATGAAAACATCAAAACCATAAGACCACTAAAAGATGGAGTAATTGCCGACTTCCAAGCAGCAGAAGCACTTATTCAGGGATTAATCAATATGATTACTGAAAAGAAAAAGTTTTTTACGCATCTTAAAATGGTTATCTGTATTCCCTCAGGTATTACTGAGGTAGAAAAAAGAGCAGTATTCGATAGTGCAGATCATATTGACTCAAAAGAAACATATCTTATCCATGAACCGATGGCAGCAGCGCTAGGCATAGGGATTGATGTTGAAGCTCCGGAAGGTGTTATGATTATTGATATCGGAGGTGGAACAACAGAAATCGCAGTTATCGCTTTATCTGGAATCGTAACTGACCAATCTATCAGAACAGCTGGTGACGAATTTACCAATGATATTATAGACTATATGAGAAGAAAACACAATCTTCTTATTGGCGAACGTACTGCTGAAAGGATAAAAATAGAAGTAGGGTCCGCCATAGATGACTTGGAGAATCCACCAGAACCGTTTGCAGTAAATGGAAGAGATTTATTAACTGGTATTCCAAAACAAGTGGTTGTGAATCATTTTGAAGTTTCAGAGTCTCTAGATAAATCAATTGCCAAAATCGAAGAAGCAGTTCTAAAGGCATTAGAAGATACTCCGCCAGAATTGGCAAGTGACATATATAGAAATGGAATATGGCTCACTGGCGGTGGTGCACTGTTACGTGGACTAGATGTCCGATTAAGTCATAAAACTAGACTTAAAGTTTCTGTTGCAGATGATCCATTAAAAGCAGTAGTAAGAGGGACGAGTCTTGCGCTTAAAAATACCCACAAATACTCTTTTTTAATAGATAGACAAGTATTGTAATTGCAGATGATTTATGAGAAATTTACTAATACTAATCGCTAAATATGGAAGTACCTTATTATTTCTATTTTTAGAATTGGTTTGTTTTTTTCTTATCATAAACTTCAATAAAAGTCAAGGAGAAATATTTTTACATTCTGCGAATCTATTAAGTGGAAAAGTTAATCAACAAACGCAAAAAATTTCTGATTTCTTAAGATTAGAGGCAGAAAACGACAGTCTTCTCACCGAAAATGCTAGGCTTCTAGAAACTATTATCAACTTTAGAATCCACGATCAAGAAAATAATTTTGAGGCATTTGAAAACAAAGACAGTCTTGCTATATATAAATTTATTCCAGCAAGGATATGTAATAAAACCACCCACTTAAGAAATAACTACATTACCCTTTGCAGTGGAAAAAACGACAGCATTATCGAAGGCATGGGTGTAATTTCTAATACAGGAATAGTCGGTATTGTAAATAATGTAACCGATAATTATGCGCAAGCAATAACCATATTGCATAGTCAAAGTAGAATCAGTGCCGCACTTAAATCGAGTCAATATCACGGTACGCTCATATGGGAAGGAAGCGAAGCAAATAAACTATCACTAATAACACTACCTAAGTATGCAGAAATATCCGTCGGAGACACTATAGTGACTAGTGGATATTCTACCGTTTTTCCTGCTGGAGTACCTGTAGGGAAAGTATTAAATTATTCCATAGATGGTGGCGGAGACAATTATAAAGTGGAAGTTGAACTATTCAATAATTTGAATAAACTCTCTTATGTTTACGTAATTAATTTTCCAGAAAAGGAAGAAAAAGAACAAGTAGAAATTTCTGATGGGAACTAAGTGGATTGGTTTAATTATAAGATTGTTAATAGTAGTTTTTCTACAAGTCGTTATCTGTAAGCGGATCAACTTGGATTATGGTATCTTGAGTTTTGCACATATATTTATATATCCAGTTTGGATAATGATAGCGCCTACTAAAATTCCTAGACCTTTATTAATTACAATAGCGTTTTTTATTGGATTATTTGTGGATATGTTTTATGATTCTCCTGGTGTACATGCTGCTGCGAGTGTTTTTTCTGCATATGCTCGCTCAATGATCCTTAGATTTTTAGAACCCGATATTGGTTATGATACTGATCATCCTTTTAACCTAAATAAAGTAGGCATATTATGGTTTATTAGTTATTGTGGTGTGTTCCTTTTAGCACATTTATTTTTCTATTACAGTGTTGAGGCATTCTCATTTGTATTCTTTTATGAAATCATCATGAGTACAATAATCAGTCTATTGTTTTCTGTTTTTATAATGTTGATATTTATATTATTAAGCAATCCAAAATATTAGACCCTGAATAGACATAGAGAAATATTTGCCATTATCATAATAGCCTGTATTGTACTTATTGGTAAAGCGGCAAGTATTCAGATTTTTGATAAAAAATATAAAAGATTAGCTCAAAGAAATACTCTGGATCAACAAGTAGTATATCCTTCACGTGGATTGATTTATGATAGAAATGAAGAACTCCTCGTAATCAATAAACCGATCTATGATATACAAGCCATTTACAATAAGATTGATCCTAAAATGGATACAAGTTTGTTCTGCAGTCTCTTAGAAATAGATCACGAAACGTTTAAAAAACAACTTAACAAAAATTGGTCTAGTGTAAAATACCACAAGTCTCTCCCATTTATTTTTATGGATAAAGTTAGACCAGAGATATTTGCTCGGTTTCAAGAACATTTGTTTAAGTTTCCTGGATTTAAACCCAGTATTAGAAGCATCAGATCTTATCCTCATGAAAATGCCGCACACGTTTTAGGTTATCTCGGCGAAGTGAGCCAAAAAACCATTAATGATTCCGATGGACTTTATGGTCCTGGTGATTATATTGGACAAAGTGGATTAGAAAAATATTACGAACCAGTACTCAAAGGCAAAAAAGGAATTAAGCACATTATTAAAGACAATCTAGGTCGAGAAGTAGAAGCTTTTAACGAAGGAAAAATGGATGAAAAATCCTTAGATGGTTCAGACATTTACTGTGGATTAGATTTATCATTACAAGCTTATGGCGAAAAACTACTGAAAAATAAAAAAGGAAGTATCGTAGCAATAGAGCCATCTACTGGAGAAATCCTCTGCTATATTTCTTCGCCTACATATGATCCAAACGTGCTTAATCTTGATGAAAACAGAGGCGAGGCTTTTCAGGCATTATTAAATGATGATATAAACAAACCATTTTTGGATAGGTCGGTTTCTGCTAAGTATCCACCAGGTTCTATCTTTAAACCCATCTTAGCATTGATCTCTTTTCAAGAAGGGATAACACGTCCTTTTACCACTGTCCCATGTAATGGATATTATGAGTACAACACTTTTAGGTATAAATGTAGAAACCATCCACATACCTCTAATGTAAAAATCGCATTGACCCACTCATGTAATTCTTACTTCTTTGATATGATTAGAAAAGTGTTGGAAGTAGAAAGTTATAGTACGCCAGGGAAAGGCCTGAATTTATTAAATGGGTACTTGAATAAATTTGGTCTAGGCAAACAATTAGGTATTGACAATTCTTATGAAAGTCCTGGGTTTCTGCCTACGCCAACCTATTACAACCGTCTATATGCAAGTGAAGTTAATGGTTGGAAATCAACCTATGTAATGTCAATCGGCATTGGACAAGGAGAGTTAGAGTTAACAACATTACAAATGGCAAATCTCGCTGCAATATTAGCGAATAAAGGGTACTACTACACCCCACATTTGGTAAAGGGATTTAGTAATACACAATTCGATTTGGAACCTAGATTTAAAACCAAAAATTATGTTGGTATTGATTCCATTCATTTTAAAAATATCGAAATAGGAATGGAGAATGTCATTAAATATGGAACTGGTTTTGCCGCTAAAACACCCAATATTGAGATGGCAGGAAAGACAGGAACATCGCAAAATTCTCATGGTGAAGACCATTCTGTGTTTTTTGCCTACGCTCCTGTCAATAACCCAAAAATTGCAATCGCAGTATATGTCGAGAATGCAGGAGGTGGAGGAACTGTTGCGGCACCTATCGGGGGTCTTATGATAGAGCAGTATATCAATAAGGAAATAATGCCTTTTAGTAAAAACAAAGAAGAAACCATTTTAAATATAGACTTAATTTCTAAACCAGAATTATGATCATTTCTTGTATTGTAGCCACAGATAACAATAGAGCCATTGGAAAAGACAATGACATACCTTGGTACCTTCCTGCCGATCTTAAATACTTTAAAAAAGTAACCACTGGTCACCATATTATCATGGGAAGAAAATGCTACTATTCTATCGGTAGACCACTTCCTAAACGTACAAATATCGTACTTACTAGAGACCCATTTTTCATTATTTCTAATTGCCTAGTCGCACATTCGATCCAAGAAGCACTAAAACTGGCATATGAAAATGGAGAAAAAGAAGTGTTTATCATCGGAGGTGGAGAAATCTACAATCAAACTAAAGACCTCTGGGAAAAACTATATCTTACAGAAGTAGATCTAGATGTAGAAAACCCTGATATATTTTTTCCAGAAATAGATCCTAAAAACTGGTTACTTATCAATGAAGAACGACACTTAAAAGATGAGAAGAATCCTCATAATTATGTGTTCAAAACATTCACAAGAATCAAAGCCTAATTTTCCTTTTAAAGAAGATCTACTTCAATACATCTGGCGCTTTAAAAAATTTAATCTACATTCACTAATGACGGTAGACAATAAACCCATCCAAATCATTGATGGCGGAAAACTGAATGTAGATGAAGGACCAGATTTCCTAGATGCCAAAATAAAAATTGGCAATAAGACTTGGCTTGGTCATATTGAGATTCATAAATCTGCATCAGAATGGATCGCACATACCCACTCCAAAAACCAAGCATATAATAACGTTATTTTACATGTGGTTTATCATGCAGATAAAAGAATATTGTATCCAACTGGCGAACCCATTCCATGCTTAGAACTTAAGGATCGTATTAATCAAGAGATGATTGATAAATATCAACACATGATGTTTAATAGTGACTGGATACCTTGTCAAAAGTTAATTTCTACTGTAAATGAATTTTTGATTAAACTATGGATTGAGCGGTTAACCATCGAGCGATTAGAAAAGAAAACAATTAGAATTACGGAAGCATTATCTGACAGTAACAACAATTGGGATTTAGTTTGTTATATGGAAATGGCAAAATACTTTGGTCAAAATATCAATAGCATTCCATTTAAAAACATAATGAATAATACACCTCTTGACATCCTATTAAAACATCGGAATCAATTACCACAAATAGAAGCATTGTTGTTTGGTCAAGCTGGATTACTCAATAATCCCGTTGACTCATACTGCACAGCGTTATCCTTAGAATATTCGTTTCTAAAAAAGAAATACAAACTCCAAAACATCAATGCAGTAGAGTGGAAGTTTTCTAAATTAAGGCCTTCTAGTTTTCCTACTGTGAGACTAGCGCAACTTGCCAAATTAATTCACAAACAAGGAAGGATATTTAGTCAGATAATCCAGTCAGTAGATATTAAAGAGATATATAATTTATTAGACATTTCTGCTAGTGCATATTGGGACACGCATTATCGGCTAGATGTGGAAAGCAAAAAGATGGTTAAAAAAATTGGCAAATCTACTATTGAAGTAATCATAATAAATGTCATTGTTCCTACCCTATTCGCTTATGGAAAAATTAAAAAAGAAGAAAAGTATATTGATCGCGCAATAAACATATTACAAATTCTAAAGTCGGAAAAAAATAAAATTATCAGAAACTGGAATTCACTCGGTATTAATTCAAAATCTGCAGCACATAGCCAAGGATTAATAGAATTAAAACAAAACTATTGCGATAAATTTAAGTGTCTACAGTGTACTATAGGAAACAGAATAATGAATAAACAACAAGTATAACGCTATGGGTCTACGTCAATGATAGTGCGTATAGATTTAAAGGACTTATGTTGTTTTACATAAGCGATACAGTGTTGCAAAATCAACTTTATCTGTGCTATGGTTTTTGTGTCTTTTTCTAGTTTTATCATAATTTGCTCGATAAACAGTCCACGGATTCTACTGATTCCTGGAGGTGTAGGTCCTAGCACCCTACGCCCTAACTTCTCTTTTAACAACTTAGCCAATTCTTTCGCTCCAGCGTTCAATACTTTTGGATCTTTATGTTTTAGTGTGAGGTTTATCAATCGATAAAATGGTGGATATAGAAAATCTTTTCTCTCCTTTAACTCTCTATCATAAAAACCTTTGATATCGTGATTTATGGTTTCTGTAATTACTGGATGATCTGGTGTAAATGTCTGTAAAACCACCTTACCTTTTTTCTCTCTTCTACCCGCTCTTCCTGCCACTTGAGTAAACAATTGTATTGACCTCTCGTTGGCACGAAAATCAGGAAAAAACAAACTCTTATCAGCAAGTAAAACACCGACTAACGATATATTGTCAAAATCCAATCCTTTAGTAATCATCTGCGTTCCAACCAAGATATCAACTTTGTGTAAATCAAAATCTGTTAATATTCGATCATAAGCAGCTTTGGTTTTTGCTGTGTCAAAATCCAGTCTGGCTATTCTTGCAGATGGCATTAATCGTTGTAGCTCTACTTCGATTTTTTCAGTACCAAAACCTAGTTTAGTCAATTTCCCATTTCCACATTCTGGACATGAGTCATACAACTTAGATCTCGAACCGCAATAGTGACACCTTAGTTCGTGAAAGTATTGATGCACAGTCATTGACACATCACAATTTGGACATTCTACATGCCATTCACAGTTTGGGCAACGGAGGGTGTGTGCGTAGCCTCTGCGATTTTGAAACAAGAGCACTTGTTCTTTTTTACTTAAAGCAGTCACGATACCATCTATTAGCTCCTTACTAAAGTGCGATTGCATTTCCTTGGCCTTATAAGACTTACGTAAATCTACCAATTCTATTTTAGGCAAGGTAGATTTTCCGTGACGCTTAAGCATTTTTACTAAACCATATTTGCCTTCGATCGCATTTACAAATGACTCTAGTGATGGCGTTGCAGAACCTAAGATTACTTTAGCATTATAAATTCTTGATAGAAAGATGGCAGTATCTCTGGCGTTATATCTCGGAGCTGGATCGTTTTGTTTAAATGATGGATCATGTTCTTCGTCAACAATGATTAACCCCAGATCTTTGAATGGCAAAAATAAAGAAGAACGTGCACCCATAAAAATAGGTTTACCTTCTGCCGCTGCATGATACAATTCTACCCTTGCGTTATTGTTTAATTTGGAATGATATAAACTGATTTTATCCCCAAAGACTTTCTGAAGTCTACGGACCAATTGCGTTGTCAAAGCAATCTCAGGAAGTAAATACAATACTTGTTTACCCTCTGCCAGCACTTGTTCTATTATCTCAATGTAGACTCTAGTTTTTCCACTGCCTGTAACGCCAAAAAGAAGGATATGATCTACTTGTTTATTAAGTTGATTAATCTCTGACACTGCTACTTTCTGATCTTCTGATAACGGAGGTGCAGCTGTGACGTCTCCATTATATTCTTTAAGTCTTGTAACTTCTCTTTTCTCTAATTTGAAAATGCCTTTTTTTATCAAGGCTTTGATCACAGAACTATCTGTACTTGCGATGTGATTTAACATCAATTTTGGAATCCAAGCATCTTCTGGATATAACTCAAAATAACTGTCTAAAACCCGTTGTTGTTTCTCGGATCTGTCACATTGCTCATATGCTTCTTGACGGAAAGTTTCGGTTGGCTCTTGTGTGATACATACAAAATCTTCATACTTAACTTTATACTTACTGATGAGCTCTTCTTCGACATCAATTACGCGTTTATCTATCAAAGCGCGTATATAGGGAATCACGGTTTTTTGCTGGAGAATTTCTCTTGCGGTTTCTATACTTATCTCTTTTTGGATGGCGATTGCTTCTGCAAGTAGAAATTCCTTTTCGGGTAACTGGTCTATTTTTACTTGATAGTCTTCTGCGACTTTTAGTTTGGTCTCACTATTTAGCTTTAAGCCAGAAGGTAAGACCATATTCATCACCTCACCGATCGTACAACAATAATATTTTGCCATCCACTTCCATAACTTTAGTTGCCTAGTATCAATGATGGCTTTTTCGTCTAATACGCTTCGGATATTCCTGAGTTTAAATGTAGTATCTGGAGCTACATCTGATACCGAAGCGACTATACCTGCATATAGCTTATTACGCAATGGCACTTCTACCCTAACACCAAAGATGACATTATCTTTAAGTTCGTCAGGCACCTTATAGCTGTAATTGGTTTTTACCGCTAGTGGCAATATTACCTCTGCATAGATATTAGATTCTTCTTGTAGCAAAATGTGTTATTCTTTGTACAATACAACAATGATGTTAAGCAAATTATGTTGCATTTATTCATGAATATAAAGTTAGGATTTAGGATAAGAAAGTCGGCAAACGATGGGATAATGATCAGAAAAATCTGATTTTAATACTTTATGTGATTGTACTTCGAATATTTTTTGTGGAAAAATATAATCTATTCTCAATAAAGCTATTTTCTCTCCGAAGGTATTTCCCATAGCAGATCCTTTCTCTATAAAACTGTCATTTTTATTTTGTGATATTGCTCTGTATGCATAGGATTGTGGGACATCATTTAGGTCTCCAGCCAATATTACTGGGTGTGGAGATTTTTTAATATGGTCATTTAAAATATCGATTTGCTCCTTTCTTTTTATTGCGTAATAGGAGTATTTTCCAAACAAAGACTTGATTCCATACCATGTTTTCTTGTCATTGAGTTTGGCTTTTTTGATGATCTCATCTGTCGCGCTGCTAATTCTATTCGAACTAAGATGAAAACTATATACTCTTATCAATTGACCAGAATTGGTTTTTATGTCTGCCCAGATTGCTTCTTTGGTATTGCCATTTATCTTGACGATGCCTTTATTTACTATCGGTAATCTAGAGTAAATCGCTGTTCCGAAATTGCTTTCTGCTTTGTAAAGATTATTCAATACTTTGCTGAAAACGCTTTTTTCATTTTTTCTTTTTTCTTGAATACAGAATATCTCTACTTCATTATTTTCTTCAATAAATTTATTGACCTTTTTTACATCCGCTTTATTAGAGGCAGCCATATGTATACCACGGACATTATATGACATGATGTCAATACCATGCTTTTCTAATGAGGA
Source organism: Saprospiraceae bacterium (assembly GCA_020630525.1). Lineage (GTDB taxonomy): Bacteria > Bacteroidota > Bacteroidia > Chitinophagales > Saprospiraceae > JAHDBF01. The sequence continues at coordinate 12,249 of JAHDBF010000018.1, read as the reverse complement.
TTTATTATTAAACTGTAAAGTTCTGAGTATGGCAAATATTCCAAAAAGTAAAAATAAGATAGAAAGAAAACTACGTTTGTACTCCTTTTTTATAATCCAATAAATCGGAAAAAGGAAATTCACAAAAATAAAAACGGGAAAAACAAGACCAAAAAGTGGCAAGTAACTATTTAAAGTCGGATCAATAAATGGAGAAAGATAAGAAGTAAGTAATCCTAAAGCAGCGATGATGTTTAGGAAATAAATAAACTTTTTGAGCATCTACTTTTTACTGGCATTTTCTAAAAATTCTTTTTCTTCACTCGTAAGATGGTCAATTCCTTTTTCGTTTATTTTATCTAGTATATCATCCAGTTTCTCTTGGAAATCAATAGATGGTTCTGATTCGATTTGTATGTTTGATGCGTTTCGGTTGTACACCACTTCCATTGGGACACGTTTTCTTTTTTGTTGGAATATTGGTACTTGATTATTAGAGCCAAACCGTTGGATTAATGCTTGTAACCAACCTGTTAAGTCCATCCCAGCGTGTAACCGATTGACATATATCCATCCAAAGAAAGCGCCTCCTAGGTGACCCCAGTGTCCGCCTGTATTTACATTTGACGCAGTACCTATCACATCCAGAAACAGAATTACAATAGCGATATATTTGATCTTTACAGGACCAAGTAACAAAAGATGGAACACATAATTTGGAGAGATAGACGCTGCTGTCATCATCATTGCCATGACCGCTGCGGATGCGCCTAATGCCATTGCACTTCCTCCTCCGGGAATAAAATTTGCTGACAGCACATAAAACAATGCACCTGTTAATCCTCCCAAAAGATATATTGGCAATACCCGATCATCGCCTAGAAAATCACCAACAATCCTTCCAAACCAATACAACAATACCATGTTCCAAAGCAGGTGCCAAAAACCCTCGTGCAAAAACATATGCGTTACCCAAGTCCATGCATAGATCAATACATCAGGAAATGCAGATGGTATCGCTAGCACTTTTATAATCTGAGCATAGATACCAGAAGCTGCTCCAAATGAGGTAAACACAAATAGAATATTGACAAATACATACACAGCTATATTTATCAATATTATCCTGGTTAAGGTATTACCAGAATTCAATTGTAACTTAATATCGTCTATTATAGATTGAAACATATTATAATAAATACAAATATATGATCTTCTATTAATTCCACCTATTAATTTTCGGTTTCCATAGCATAATTAAGATAAATCCCATCAACGCGCCACCCAAATGCGCAAAATGACCAATGCCATCATTGATATTGGCCAATCCAAAAAATAAATCATAACATACAATCCCAATAGCCATATAAATCGCTCTAATCGGATATGGAATGAATAAAAACATCAATTTTACATTGGGAAACATAACTGCAAATCCTATTAACACGCCATATACTGCTCCTGACGCACCTAATCCGGGATGTCCCGTCAATGTCATTTGCGCAACGCCAGCCAATAAACCTGATGCCAAGTATAGAATCAAAAATTTCTCAGCACCTAACGCCCTTTCTAAGTAAGGACCTAAAAAGAATAGACCCAACATATTCATCAATAAATGCCCAATACCGCCATGTAAAAACATATATGTCACCAGTTGGAAAGGCTTAAAATATTCTGTTCCAAAAGGATATATAAGTAAATACGGCTTGTAATCAGGAAATATGCTAAACAGAACAAAAATCGCCACATTAGCGATGATTAGTTTCTGAATGACTGGCGTTAAATTATTCATATTTTCTCTTTACCTAGCTTTACTATTTTGTAAAATATTGGACGTAGTTATTCTTGATAAAAAAATACTACGCTTTATTTATAACACAATAATATTAAAACTGTTTCTCTAGGTCATTGAGTTCAAAAGTGATGTAACATTTTTTTCCTGTCGGAGAAGTAAATGGATTCGCAGTAGCAAAAAGATCATCTAATAAATGCTGAATCTCCTCTTGATCCAATCGTTTTCCTCGTTTAATAGAGGCATTTGTCGCCATAGATAAAGCCAAACTTTCATTTAATCCAATATCTAAATTTAAGTTGTCATTATACTGTTCGATGATTCGGTCCAATACTTCATTAAAATCTTCTGATTCTAATCCTGGCGTTATCCCATGTATAATAAATGTACCTCCACCAAATGGTTCTATCTTAATCCCTATACACTCTAAGTGCTGACACAATGCATCGAGCACCACTGATTTTTCTGGAGTTACCTCTATCGTTATTGGGAACAGTAGTCGTTGTACTCCGATCGGATTTCCTTCTAGTGCTTTTAAGAATCGTTCGTACATAATACGCTCATGCGCATTTTGCTGATCGATCAAGATAAATCCACTTTTTATCTGACTGATGATATAACTTTGGTGAATCTGATACGGAATCCGATCTATTGTTGTATTCGGCTCTTCATCATCAATAAGTAATGAAGCATGACTTGGCAGTGTCATCTGATCGGCATCATCTTGGCTAGTGACTTGAGCACTATTGTATAAATCATTCCAAGCAGCTACTTCTTTTTTCCCAGGTCGTTCTATCCTATTTGCGGCAGAAAAATTAGGTGTGCTACTTTCTCTAGAAGATCCAGTATCGCTGTAGACTTGATCAAAGCTAAGGTCTTTATCAAAATCCAAAGATGGAGAAATACTATATTTTGCCAATGCATGTTTAATCGCGACACGCATAATATTATAGATCAATCGCTCGTCTTCAAACTTTATTTCTTGTTTTGTTGGGTGAATATTTATATCAATTTTGGCTGGATTTAATGTTAGGTCTAGCGCGTAAAATGGAAATTCGTCTTCACCGAGTAGATTGTCATATCCGTTCTTAATTGCATGGTTGAGGTATGCACTTTTTATAAATCGTTTGTTTACAAAAAGAAATTGGTCACCTCTTGTTTTCTTAGCATAATCTGGTTTAGCGATATAACCGCTGATCTTTACAAAATCCGTTTCTTCCTCAATAGGAACCAAGTTTTCGTTGATACTTTTACCGAATACACCTACCAAACGCTGTCTCAGATTTCCTTTAGGAAGATGATATAACTCGTTATCGTTATGGATCAACTGGAATCTAATCTCTGGCCGTACTATCGATACATGTTTAAACTCTTCGAGGATATGATGTAGCTCTGTAGAGTCTGATTTTAGAAACTTCCTACGCGCCGGCACATTAAAAAATAGATTCTTTACCGTGATTGTCGTCCCTTGTGGAGTCTGGCAGTACTCCTGACTCTTAATTATAGAACCATGTACTATGATTTCCGTACCGAGCTCTTCGTCTGCTTTTCTTGTTTTTATATGAAGGTGTGCTATGGAAGCAATGGAGGGCAATGCTTCTCCCCTAAAACCCATTGTTGTTATAGAAAACAGTTCTTTTGCCGCTTTAATCTTGGATGTGGCATGTCGCTCTAGGCTCATCCGGGCATCGGTTTCTGACATTCCTGTTCCATCATCTACTACTTGTATCAGTGTCTTTCCAGAGTCTTTTAATATGAGTGTTATATTCTGAGATCCTGCATCTATTGCGTTTTCTAGCAGTTCTTTCACGACAGATGCTGGCCGCTGGATTACCTCTCCGGCAGCTATTTGATTTGCAATCGATTCTGGAAGGAGCTGAATGATATCAGCCATATAATTCGGTCTTTTTATTTATCGCGAAGATGGAGTTTTTTATATGACTTTCTAAATTATTTTATAAACGGATTGTGGATATCTTTTAACCCAAATGGTGCAATAGATTACTATTTACGCTAATCGTTGATGAAAACGTTGATAATCAATGTTTCTAATGAATAATTTCAGGTTTAGTTTTTATCCTTCGAATGTCATAATCATTTTTGTGATGAAATCGGATTGTAACAATTTTATCGCAAGAACAACCAATATTGCTATGATGATAAATAATCTGATATTAGAGCGTAATGTTGCTTTTTTAGCGACTGCTTTGTTGCCTGGCATCCTAGCTCTCAATCCAGATCTGATCCGTTCTTTGGTCATTTGTGTGTCATTCATCCGCTCTTTCTGATGGGAAGAAAGTCGTGTATCTAGATCATCTTTTACCGGATCATAAAAACGTGGTACGTAATCGAATTTTTTATTTCTTACTCGCTTAAACATAGGATAAGGTTTTGTGAGTAATACAAATTATGGACATAAGTCATATAGTCTCACTTATAAAGATGCAATATTTTGTAAAATGGTGCTAAGAAATATTCATTTTCTAATCTTCAACTTGAAAAGTCTATTAATTCGACGTATCATTGTCGGATAAATCAACCAATTTTGTTTCTAATGTAAAAATTCGACCATCAAAAATGGAAAGCTACGATAGAGCGGTATTACATCTTGATTTGGATTCGTTTTTTGTTTCTGTAGAATGCCTCAAAAACAGTAGTTTTCTAGGCAAACCCTTGCTTATTGGTGGTACGAGTCGACGCGGAGTGGTGGCTTCGTGTAGTTATGAAGCTAGGCGTTTTGGTGTACACTCGGCGATGCCTATGAAGATGGCTCTTCGCTTATGTCCACAAGCGATTGTTTTAAAAGGTGATATGGATAGCTATTCTAATTATTCTACAATGGTGACAGATATCATTGCGGAAGATGCGCCTCTTTATGAAAAATCCTCTATCGACGAATTTTACCTAGACCTCACAGGAATGGACAAATATTTTGGTTGCTTTAAGTGGTCAAAAGAGTTGCGTCAACGTGTGATCCGAGAAACTGGATTGCCGATATCTTTTGGACTTTCTGTAAATAAATTGATCTCAAAAGTTGGTGCTGGAGAGTACAAACCCAATGGTACTTGTCAAATAGCCAAAGGAAAAGAAAAAAGTTTTTTGTCTCCGCTATCGGTAAAAAAGATTCCTGGCATCGGAAAGGTTACTTATAAGAAACTGAGCTTTATGGGTGTACGGAAAATTCAGACTTTGAGTGATATTCCTGTCCGTCTTTTAGAACGAGAATTTGGCAAGTATGGAAAACAACTGTGGGAAAAAGCCAATGCGATAGATCACTCTCCTGTAGTGCCTTATGTAGAGCAAAAGTCTATGTCTAAAGAGCGGACTTTTACCGAAGATACGCTAGATGTAAACTTCATGAAAAACATGCTCAAAAAGATGGTTGACGACCTCGCCTTTGAGTTACGCAATGACAAAAAACTCACTTCTACGATTACTATAAAAGTACGTTACGCAGACTTCAATACATTTACCAAGCAAAAGCGCATTAGCTATACTGCCAACGATAGTGTATTGGGAAAACTAGCCACAGATATTTTTGATCAATTATATGAACGTAGGCAATTGATCCGATTATTAGGCGTAAAGTTTAGTGGTTTGGTGTATGGTAATTATCAGATTAGCTTGTTTGATGATACACAGAAAGCCATTCGACTGATGGAAGAAAAAGATTGGATAAAAAAGCGGTTTGGAGTGGATAAGATTGTGCGTGCTTCTGCTATTAAATGATTTGAATATTGGCTTAAATAAAAAAGCTGTACTCAGAGTCTGAGTACAGCTAATGATTTATTTAAATAGGGTATATTATACTATTTTAGAACGAAAATTTCGCCGAAACGTTCCAAGTTCTTCCAAATCCCCACCATACATTATTCTCTGCAAGAATTCCTTTGTAACTTGGTTTTCCACCAAATTCTCTATGGAAATTAGTATTTGATTCAGCGATATACTCAGTGTCAAGAAGGTTATTCACATTCGCTCTTAATGTAAGTAGCTTATCAGATCCAATATTTAGATTATAAGATAAACCAACATCTACCAATCCGTAAGATGGCAATTGTATTGCACCTTTATTTTCAGGTGAATCAAATTCCTCATCTCTTACAGGATCAAAATCTGCATATAGTCTATCAAAATAATTGTAAGATGCATCAAAAGAAAGCCCTTTTATTATCTGGTAATCTATTCCTAAACTTACGGTTGTTTGTGCTGCATCTCCGACTTTTACATCTTCTAAGTAAAGAGTTTTGGTAGCTCCTGTTGGTTCTTGGTTTTCATCAAAAATCTGACCATCTACATTACCATTATACCTCCAGTTACCGAATGAAGACATTATTATTAAGTCTACTTTAGGATGTACGCCCAATCTTGCATCGATCTCTATACCACTATGAATATTGGCAAGATTTTTAAAGAATGCTGTTCCGTCGTCGCCATTTTCTAACGTAACTCCTCTAGTTAAATTTCTATTTGTCCAAGAAGTGGTATACAGGTTTACGTTTACATTAAAGTTGTTCATTCTACATCCGTAACCCAATTCAAACGAAGTGATTTTCTCGTTTTCAATATCAGGATTGATTGTATTTCCGAAGTTAGGAAATATTGCATCGAAGTTAGGTTGTCTTAAAATATGTCCTGCATTAAAGAATACATTATTGCTTTCGTCAACATTATAGTTAACACCACCTTTTACAAAACCGCCTAGCTGTGTATGAGTTTCTGACTGTTGTTCTGCTCCTGAGTAAGAGAAGAAATCTTCTCTTTGGTATGATTGGTTTGACAACCCAGCTTGTACTACTGCAGTTACTGTTTCTGTAGAGTATTCTGCCATTCCGTTAACTCCTAACCAGCTTACATTACCGATATTGTAGTAATCTATTTTGTCTTCTTTATCAATACCTACAAAAGGACGTGCTGCAGTTTCTTCTGTTACGATATTAGCATCATTGTTGTCGTCTCCAGAAGAATAGTAAGCATCTAATCCTAAAAGGTCATTTACAATTCTATAATGTAATCCACTGTAAATTCTACCATCTAAACCTAGGCCAAATGTTAAGTTATTAATTTTGTGCTTTAAGTTAGCAATCGCTCCATACCAATTGTGAGAATTAATAGAAGACCTTCTAATCGCAATATCAGAGTTTACATTATCTTCATTAAATCCGTTAGAACCTACTTTTAATCCATTAAACTCTGATTGTGCACCAGTATACCCTAGTGTAGAAGCATTGTTTTCAACAACCGCATCAAAGTCAATTAATCCTTCTTCTGTACGGAAAGGTAGTCCATCTCCCTCCATTGCAGATGTTAGGTCTTCTCTAAATGGATTGATCCCAAAGTTTCTACCTCTAGGACCAGTTCCGCCACCACGTCCCCAAGAGCCATAAAGTACAGCTCCAATAGTCGTATTTTCTGATATTTCCCAATCCCAGTTCAAAGAAGCGATTGGTTTGTTATAAAAATTTCTTCTAAAAGTATATTCTTCTCCATTTAGGTATCCCCAATCACCGTTAAACTTTCTAAAGTCTTCTCCGCCAAAATTCTGAAAATCTCTAATAGAAAGATTCAAACTCCTTTGGTGGTGCCATTGTCCTGCACCTAAAAAACTAAAGTTAAGCATATGACCGCCGCCAGCGTTATATCCCAATGCAGCTAGATAGTTATAACCTTCGCCTTTAGTCCCATCAACATATCCATCTCCTTGCCATCTGCCTAATAATAATGACGCCGAAAAACCATTTTCTAATTCTCCTGTTCCGTAAGATATCGTTGTTTTAAGGTAGCCATCATTACCTGCTGCTACATTTGCAAAACCACCAGCTTCTCTATCAGTAGATTTTGTTACAATATTAACTGTACCACCAACAGAAGGCACTGCTAACTTAGATGCACCGATACCTCTTTGGATCTGAATTGATGAAGCAATGTCTTGAAGACCTGACCAATTAGACCAAAATACTCGACCGTTTTCCATATCATTTATCGGTTGTCCATTAATGATATAAGCTGTATTCGTTTGGTCGAATCCTCTTACATTAATCCTTGCGTCTCCGTATCCACCACCAGTTTTTGTTACATAAATTGATGGTGTGGTTTTCATAATTTCTGGAAATTCTTGATTTCCTAATTTCATCTGTATTTCTCTTGCTGAGATAGTAGAAACTGCGACTGGAGTTTTTCTTTCTTCAGCAATATCAATCACACCTACAACAGTTACGGCATCTAGAGAAACTCGATCAGGAGATAGGCTCACCATTCCTAAATCTGATTTTCCAGATACATCCACCATTAGTTTTTCATAACCAATGTAACTGATCTCCAACTTATCTGTTTCTACATTCAATTTGAATTTTCCGTCAATGTCAGTAACCGTACCAACATCCATCCCTGGACAAACAACAGAAGCACCAATAAGTGGTTCTTTAGTTTTTTGGTCGACAATTGTTCCTACAACACTCTGTGCTTGTAAGTACAAACATGCTAATAAGCACAAGAAAGTAAGTTTTAGTTTTTTCATTTTACTTGTTTAATGGGTTTGTAAATAAAACTGAAATAAAAAATTTGTTTTAAGTTAAGGAGAAAAATGCTAAAAAATACGTTTTAGGTTCATATAATCCTAACCAATAAAAATTTCAGTATTACTCCGATTTCGCAAAGGAATACATTTCATGTTAACTTAACATTAAGTCCATTTAAACAAAAAAAGATGCTTTCCCTCTCGAGAAAGCATCTTTTCTATATAAAACTTATTATAAAGTATATAAGTGCTAGTTTTTGTTCAATCTAAATACGTTGATAACATTATCTGATTCATCAAATAATCTTACTAAGTAAATACCTTTTTGGAAATCAGAAATGTTATATGCAGCCCCGATTACATGGTCATGTGTAACTATTCTTTTACCAATAATGTTGTGTACCGCAACTTTAGAAACGATATCGTCATTATTTATTTGGAAAAAATCAGAAGTTGGATTAGGGAAAACACTTAGTCCGCTAGAGATAAAATCATTGGTGTTCGACACCCCTAATTCATAATCAATAGGAATAGCAACTAATACATCTCCATTAGCATTGTTGATATTTACGACTAGGCTACCAACTCCCGCAACTTCATTAGCTCTTACTTTTACACTAAACTCAAATTCTTGATTAGGAGAGAATGAATTCGGAGAATCTGGCGGACAAAAATTATGATTCCAATTATAGCAAGTATTCATATCGCACAATGCAAATTCCCATCCATCAACCATTCCTGAACCATCTACAGTCCAAAAAAGATCAACATCCTCATTTAACTCATTTATGATATCAAAGTAGACAATAGCCTCCTCATCTAAAGTAGCCTGTCCACTTAATTCCCCTGGCGAATAGCTCACCTGAGCCATCAATCCAAAAGAAGTAAAAAATAAAATCGTAAGTATAATATGCTTCATCCCTAATCGTTTAATAACAAAAATAATAAATCTTAACGTATTTTGTTCTTTATAACAGTTAAAATACCATTAAAGCTGCTTATATGATCGAACTTAGTAAAATAAACGACAAGTAAATTACTTATACTGCCTTGTATCTTTTGGTTACTTCTTCCCAATTTATCACGTTAAAAAACGCTTGTACGTAGTCTGGTCTTCTGTTTTGATAATTTAGGTAGTACGCGTGTTCCCATACATCTAATCCCAAAATGGGTGTTCCACCGCAACCTATACCAGGCATTATTGGGTTGTCCTGATTTGGCGTAGAGCAGATTTCTAATTTTCCACCATCGTGTACGCATAACCAAGCCCATCCTGAACCAAATCTTGTGCCAGCAGCTGCAGCAAATTTTTGCTTAAATTCATCAAAAGAACCAAATGCATCATCTATTGCTTTTGCAATATCTCCTTCTGGTGTTCCACCTCCATTTGGGCTCATTACTGACCAAAAAAGACTGTGGTTATAAAATCCTCCGCCATTATTTCTAACAGCTCCGTTAGTCATATCTAAATTTCTTAAAATATCCTCGATATCTTTTCCTGCTAAATCTGTTCCTTCTATTGCAGCATTTAATTTGTTGGTATATCCTGCGTGGTGTTTCCCATGATGGATTTCCATCGTTCTAGCATCAATATTTGGCTCCAATGCATTGTGAGCGTAAGGCAATTCTGGTAGTGTAAATGACATGATATTTTGCGTTTTTTATTTGTGAATGAATGTTTTTAATCCCAATAGTAAATTCTAAATATTGTATATGACTTTTAATACAAAAAAAGAACCATAATTCATATGGTTAATAAAACCGATTACGAAGATACTAAGTTTTGAAAAACTGAAAGTTTCATTACAAATTCTTAATTTATATCTTCGAGCGAAAATTAATCTTTAATAAAAATGAAAGTTAGAAAAGAAAAAGATTCTATAGGTTATATTAATGTACCTGCTGACAAATATTGGGCTGCGCAAACGCAACGATCTACTGAAAACTTTAAAATTGGTGGACAGAAAATGCCTATCGAAGTTATCCGTGCTTTTGCCATTCTAAAAACTGCTGCTGCACATACCAACGCAGAGCTTGGCGTATTACCAAAGAAAAAAGCAAAGCTAATAGAGAAAGTATGCAATGAGATATTATCAGGAAAACTTGATGATCAATTTCCATTGGTTGTTTGGCAAACTGGCTCTGGCACCCAATCTAATATGAATGTAAATGAAGTTGTTGCCAACAGAGCACATGTGCTAAGTGGTGGAGCACTAACTGATACAGACAAAGTACTTCATCCAAATGATGATGTAAATAAGTCTCAATCTTCTAATGATACTTTTCCTACTGCAATGCACATTGCCGCATATACTGCCATAATGGAAACTACTTTACCTGGTCTAATCAAACTTAAAAATGAACTAAGCGCTAAGGCAAAAGAAAACAAAAATGTAGTAAAAATCGGAAGGACACATTTTATGGATGCCACTCCAGTTACACTTGGTCAAGAACTTTCTGGTTATGCAGCACAATTGGATTTTGGGATTAAAGCCATAAAAAACACGTTGAAACATTTGGCGCAAATCGCACTTGGTGGCACTGCCGTAGGAACTGGATTAAATACACCCAAAGGTTACTCTAAACTTGTTGCGAAAAAAATAGCAGAATCTACTGGTTATCCATTTGTTACTGGTACAAACAAGTTTGAAGGATTGGCTGCGCATGATGCCATCGTAGAAGCACATGGTGCATTAAAAACTGTTGCCGTCTCATTAATGAAGATCGGTAATGACATCAGAATGTTGGCAAGCGGACCAAGATGTGGAATTGGAGAAATCATCATTCCTGCAAATGAACCAGGATCTAGTATTATGCCTGGAAAAGTAAACCCTACGCAATCTGAAGCATTGACAATGGCAATGGCTCAAGTGATAGGTAATGACGTAGCGATAAACATCGGAGGAATGAATGGTCAGTTTGAACTAAATGTATTCAAACCAATGATGATTTTTAACTTCCTTATCTCTGCTCGATTAATCGGAGATGCATGTGTAAGTTTCTGCGACAACTGTATCGCTGGATTAAAACCTAACTTAGAAAAAATCAATGAAAATCTAAGCAATTCTCTAATGCTAGTAACTGCATTGAATACAAAAATCGGTTACGACAAAGCTGCTGAGATTGCTAAAAAAGCCTACAAAGAAGGTAGCACACTTAAAGCTGCTGCATTAAAACTTAACTATCTAACAGAGAAAGAATTCGACGCTTGGGTTAGGCCTGAAAAGATGTTGGGATAGATTTTGAGTAGATAATTCTCTTAGGTCTCTAAGAGAATTATCTACTCTATAAAATAAAATCTTTTGAGTTAGAAAATCGTTATATTTAAGTAAAAAATGGAAAAATGGACGGTATACTATACGTAACTGATCAAAATAACAAGAAAAAATATGCTCAAATTGATCTTGAAAAATATGGTCAACAATGGCAAGATTTTTACGATAGTCTTTTAGTCGAGATGGTTAAGAATGAGGAAACTATCAGCATTGAGGAATTAGGGAACGAACTTAAGAATGAAGGGCTAATCGATGAAGTATGATGTTCGAATCAAAAAGAATGTAACCAAAAAGATCAAAAAAATACCTAAAAACTACATTCCAAAAATTTACTCATCTATCAAATCTCTTTCAGAGAACCCTAGGCCTGATAACTGTAAAAAACTTCAAGGTCCAAACGAAATTTATAGAATTAGAATTGGTGTTTATAGATTACTATACTCTATAGATGACACTATCCAAATCGTGGATATAGAAAAGCTCATGCATAGACAAGATGGGTATTAGAAATGAATATTTTTCCCGTTCCAATCTTATTCTTTTAACGATTAGCTCCCTAGCAATACTATTCATCAATATCTAAATAATCATTCGATTTCTAATTAACGTATTTCCAAATACTCAATAAATAGCATCCCTAATTAACTTGTAAAAGCTGAAATGTACAAACTCTACAAGTTAATCAA
>JAHDBF010000017.1 GCA_020630525.1 Saprospiraceae bacterium | reverse complement strand
ATTCCTATCAGAACAAAAAACCACTCACCGAATCTTACCAATTATTATTTCTTTTTATACTTCAGTATGGATATTCTCAAGGAGAAATAGTCTATAACTTCAGTTTAGAATCTATAAAAATCAATTATTCTAGTAGTGCAAAATTACATTTACCTAATTTGCTAACAATAGCTATATTTGACCAGCCTGAATTTAAGGATCAAAATATAGCAAGTGAAAATAACAACCCAAAATATTAACATCGATCATTTTTGGAATGAATTAATTAGTAATTCTCAAGTTAATATTGACCCGAGTGTATTCTCTATAGTCCAAAAAAATAGAGATTACTTAGCGCAAAGATTGGCAAAATCTTCAGACCCAATCTACGGAATCAATACTGGTTTTGGGTCGCTCTGCAATGTCCAGATAAAACCAGAAGAAATGGAAGAGCTTCAGCATAATCTTGTCGTTTCTCATGCCTGTGGCACTGGAGATTTGGTCCCTCAAGAAATTGTAAAAACAATATTTATATTAAAATTAGTAAACTTAAGTAAAGGATATTCTGGCGTAAGAGTCGAGTTGTTAAAACGATTACAAGCTTATTTTAATAAAGGTATTTCTCCTATTATTTATCAGTTGGGATCACTAGGTGCTTCTGGAGATTTGGCACCATTGGCACATTTAAGTTTACCCCTTCTTGGTGTTGGAGATGTATTGTTAAACGGAGAAAAATTTTCCGCAAAAGATGCGTTAAATGCAATAGGAGAAAAAACATTGGCTTTATCTTACAAGGAGGGTTTAGCCTTGCTCAATGGAACACAGTTTTCACTTGCTTATGCATTACATGCCACTAAAGAGGCTGATAGATTGTATAAAATCGCCAATGTTACAGCAGCCATTTCTATGATGGCATTCAACTGCATCTTAGATCCATATCATCCAAGTTTACATAAGGTTAGAGGACAGAAAGGACAGATGACTGCAGCGGCAGATATATTTGAAATTCTTAAAGCTTCCAATCTTGCAAGTCTAGCTAATAAGAGTGTCCAAGATCCTTATTCATTTCGCTGTACACCACAAGTGCATGGGGCAAGTAAAACTGCCATCGATCACATAAAAGAGATTGTAGAAATAGAGATAAATGCAGTCACAGATAACCCTACTGTTTTTGAAGATGAAGACATGGTGTTGAGTGGAGGAAACTTCCACGCACAACCATTAGCATTACCAATGGATTATCTTGCAATGGCATTGGCGGAGATAGGAAACATTTCCGAACGGAGGACGTATAAGTTGATAAATGGCGAACGAGAATTGCCGGCATATTTGGCAAAGAATCCAGGTTTAGAAAGTGGATATATGATATGCCAATATACAGCAGCCTCAATTGTAAGTCAGAATAAACAATTGGCAAATCCAGCCTGTACAGATTCTATAGTTTCTAGTAAGGGTCAGGAAGATCACGTAAGTATGGCGGCCAATGCTGGTACAAAATTGTATCGAATCGTAGAAAATCTTTATCGGATTATTTCTATAGAATTTATGATTGCCACTAGTGCTTTAGAATATAGATCTGGATTGGAATTACCAGTCGGGATTTCTGAATTAGTCAAAAAATATAGAGAAGAAGTTTCTGTTCCAGATGGAGACATTTACTTATCACCAGAAATGCACAATACAGAGACTTTTTTGAAAAATAATTTTAGTTATTAATGCAAAGATTTTTTCTAGCATTGATGATTTCTTTTTTTATTACTTCTTTGAATGCCCAAGAGATTGCAGCAGAATTTGGTATTGGAAACATTATTCGGCACCGAGAATCATTGGCTTTTTCTCAACCCAATATTGTTTCTACACTCCAAATAAGTTATTCTCCAAAGCCCAAAAATTACGATTGGAAAAAATTTTGGAAGTATCCAGAATTTAATCACCATATTCATTTTACCCATTTTGGGAACAATGCGGAGCTGGGTTATGCATTTGGTTATTTACCGAGTTTAAAGTTTAAACTACTTTCAAAAAAAACTTGGAGTTTTTACTTTGCAGCAGGTTCTGGGTTAGCGTATATTAACAAACCGTTTGACCGTATAAATAACCCAGCCAATAATGCAATAAGCACAATAATAAACAATGTAACTCAATTTAGTTTTGAAAACCAGATTGCGTTTTCTTCGCAATTAAAAGCATCATTAGGATTGTCAATGTTTCATTATTCTAATGGTGCAATGAAAGTGCCGAATTCTGGGATTAATACTTACCTCATCTCTATAGGAATAAAATACGCTTATCAAGAAAAAATAAATTTTACCGACCAAGAGATAATCAAAACCCAAAGGCCAAATAGAAAGATAGATATGATGACTGGCTTGGGTTTCCGCCAAATAAACATTGACGGAAGTCCTACATATCTGATCCCACATGTATCAATAAGCTATAGAATAAATATCCTCCCTTTTTATAAAGTTAATACAGGTATTTTGTATGAATATGATAATAGCGTATATCAGTTCCGTTTACATCAATTTGGAACAAAGCAAGAAGCAAAAAGAGAAGCTAGGAATTTAAATATCATCATAGATAATGACCTTATTTTTGGAGACTTTTTTGCAAGGATTTCTTTAAGTTATCGTCTACCAAAAGCTACTGATGATTTTGATGATTTTCTATATTACCACTTAGGTTTATTCTATTATTTGCCACTTAAAAAACAAAATTTCTATTTGGGTGTAAAAGTAAAAACCAGCAATTTTGTTGCATATTATTTGCCGATTCAAATAGGATACCAATTTTAAATAAATGCTTTACTTTGCTTAAGACTTTTTTACAGAAACATCCATTTGTGGAAATGGAATCTCAATATTATTTTCTTTAAATTTTTCTAAAATTTTAAATCGGATATCACTCTTGATATCTTCGATAACAATAAAGTTTCTAGAGAAAAAATATAGCGTAAAATCTAAAGAACTGTCACCAAAATTATTTAGCCTTACCATTGGACTTGGATACTTAATGATGTATGGATTTTCATTGGCAATGTCTAGTAATATCTTCTTGACCAATTCTGGATCAGAATTATATGATACGCCTACATCCACATCAAATCTAGTCTTGTCATCAAAGTGTGTCCAGTTGATTACACTCTCATTTACCAGCTTAGAATTAGGAACTAAAACAGAAATATTACCTCTGGTTTCAATAGTAGATGCACGTAGACCAATCTTCTTTACAATGCCAGTTGTAGAACCTGTTTGTAGTACATCACCTACAGATACCGTTCGTTCAAATAATAATACAATTCCAGAAATAAAATCATTAAAAGTTTGTTGTAGTCCAAGACCAATACCAACCAATAACGCTGCAGCACCACCAAGAAGTATAGTAATATTTATTCCAAGGTTGTCCAGTACAATTACAGTAGCAATAACATAGATTACATAACGCAATAATTGATTAATGGCATACTGTGCGCCTACATCAATTTTCCTATTTCTGTATATGCCATAAAGGACGAGTTGGGTTAATACCCAGACGACCAATTGAGCAATAAGAAAAATCAGAATAGAAATAAAAATTCCTGAAATTCTAAACCTTACTGTTTCATTATTAAATTCTCTTTGGATAAGAGTATAGTCAATGTTGAAAACACCTAGAAGGTAAATAATCGCAAGCGCATAAACAATGTATTGAACAATCTTATTTACACTGTTTTCTTGGTCCGTATTTTCGGATTCTATTGGCCTAGAATTGTCATCCCTTTTAGAGAAGTAACGGTGTATGAATATGTTAGAAATCCCCCAATCCAACAGTCTTGCCAATTGGAGAATGACTAAGCCTTGGAGGATATGACTAATTTTAAAAATAAAACCTGATTTAGATGTAAATAGAATCTGATCTATACTCAGTAGATTCATTAAAAATAATACGACAAACAGACTTATGAGAATAGTGACCATTCTCTGTACAATAGCAGCTTGTGGAACTTCAAATCCATTTTTTGCTAGATATCTACCTATAAGTTTTTTATTAAGAAAATGATTTATACCAATTCCCAAAATCACAATAAAACAGACACCCAAGACGTGACCTATAGTTAATGCTAATGTTCCTATATTAAATAAAATAGTATCCAAAATATTTAGAATTTATCCTTGTACATAGATGATATATTTTTCCTCATAATAAGGCGCGTCAAACATTTCTGAAATTTTATGGTGTTCCATAAATTCTTTTTTATTTAATTCTGCGCGCAACAGTTTGATATTTCCACCTTTTAAAATAATCAATCCGTTAGGAATATTGTTTTTTTCTTCTTCAGAAATTCTTGGTCTCGCCCAAGTCAATAATTGAGGTAGACTTGCTACTGCTCGGCTAACAACAAAATCATATTTTGATTTCATTTCTTCCACACGTTTGTGTTCTGCAATTACGTTTTTTAGCGGTACTTTTTCTAAAAAGTCATTAATAACACCAATCTTTTTTGACCGCGCATCAACCAAATGAAAATCTACATGTGGATACGCAATAGCCAGTAAAACACCAGGAAATCCGCCTCCAGTTCCTAGGTCTAGAATTTTTGTTCCAGGTACAAATTGATAATGTTTGGTAATGGATAGACAGTGTAAAATATGGTGTTGGTATAGATTGTCGATATCTTTTCTGGATATCATATTTATCTTATCATTCCACTCTAAGATATGATCTGCAAAAGCTTCTATTTGCGATAATTGGGTATCATCTAGCGCAGTAAAAATTGCTTTAATTAATTCAATATCATTGTTCACCATAAATCTTTATTGACTTTAATTGTGAAAATGGCAAAAAAGATAAAATAGATTGGCGTAAGTACATCTAATATTGGCCAATATTTTATTCCATCCGAATAGCCCAGTTTCTTAAACAAAGGTACAACACTTAAACAAGTAGTTACCCAACGGAATAATAATAAACCCAAGGCGATCCAAAATGATTTGCTAATTAGCAAAACAACAATTCCAAAGTATACTATAATCCAAGATAAACTAAAAGCACTTAATAAAACTTGATGTTTAAACAGATATCTATGTGCCGTACTGTAATGTCTTTTTTTCTGACGAATGTAGTTTTTCCAATCTAAAACTGGCTTACTATAGACCCAAGAAGGTTTTTCGATACAAATATTGACATTCTTTTGTGTTGCAATTTTGTTGATGATAAGATCATCGTCTCCCGAACTTAGGTCTTTATTTTCATTTAACGCATTCGATTCCAGTACCAATGATTTACTATAGCGCAAGTTTCTTCCGACACCCATATATGCTTGATTCCACAAAGCTGCCGATAAGTATTGGATAGCAGTTAAGACAGCTTCGTATCTAACCCAGCGATTTAAAAAACCAGATTGCAGCAAGTATGGACTATATCCCAAAACAATATCAGCATCAATGCTTGACATACTTTTAACCCAATCTGGCTCAGGGACACAATCCGCATCTGTTAACAATACATTATCATTTTTTGCTTTTATTAAGCCTAATTTTAATGCTTCCTTTTTGCCTTTTCCATCAACAGAATTATAGAAATAGCGAATTTGACGATTGGAATTGCAATATTTTTGGACAATTTCTTTTGTGTTATCTGTAGATTGGTCATCAATGATGATTAATTCAGAATTGGTATTTAAAAGTTGCTTTTCTATCCTTGGGATTAACGAATCTAGGTTTTTAGCTTCATTTTTTGCACATACAATAACACTTATACCCTTATGTAGGCTATCACTAGGAATAGGAAGAAAACTTTTTAATCTTCTAAAAATTAGGTTCCAAAACAGCGATTGTATCGCTAATGCAGTTATAGTTATGTAGAGTATTAACATAATTGAGTGTATGACAGATGACAAATACTGTCTATGTTAGTATCATTTTGTCTCTAATGTATGTACTTTTACGTCTTATAATAGTTGTAAGATCAACTTATTAAAGATAATCTTGAACACCCTAGAGATTTATTATACTAAATTTTTAACGAGATTACTATGAATACCCTAATAAAGAGATTTTTTGGTCTCTTCTTTTTACCCCTATTTGTATTCAACACATCATATTGTCAAATGAATTTCCAAGGTGAAAGCCTTTATGGAAATGAATGGATAGATTTTGACAAAACATATGTCAAATTCACCATTGATGAAGATAATCTGTATAGGATAACTTATAACCAATTGTCTGTTATAGGCTTTCCTAATGATATAAAAGGTCGTGAAATCCAATTATATTCTTTCGGTAAGCAAATCCCGATTTATACATCAACACCAGGCACATTCGGTCCACAAGATTACGTAGAATTTGTTGGACTTAAGAATACAGGAGAATTAGATGCTGTATTATTTGAGGATGCAGATGCAATGCAGTTAAATCCAAAGTACAGTATGTTTTCTGATGAAAGACCGTATTATCTAACTTGGGAGCCAAATTCATCCAACAATCCAAGAATTGAATCTTTAACCAATGATCTTTCTGGTAATTTGCCAAATGTCGAACCATATTATTTAGCAAAAGAAGAGGTAGTATATTCAGACTTTCATATGAGTCCTGTAAAGGATAACCAAGACGTTAAGTATTCTAGTTTTTACTTTTCGGAAGGTTATGGCTCATCCTTGAGTAGGTCATTCGATCTGCCATTTGAAACTGATAATTTTGCTGCCAATGGTCCTTTTCCTCGTGTTAATCTAAGATTGGGATCAACAGGAGGAAGTCATACCTTAAACATTAGATTCAACAATAAATTTTTGATGAATGAGGTGTTTACCGATTACAAGGTTTTTGACTTAAGTTTTGATTTGAATATTGATGATATTAATCAGAACAACAGTTTAAAGATTAATGGAAATCAAGGAAACTTTGACCGATATTCGATTGCATACGCAAGCTTAGAATACCCAAGAACATTTAACGCCAATAACGAGTCCACCTTTAAGTTTAATCTAAAAGCACATTCATTTCCAAAATATTTTGAAATAGAGAATTTCGCTTCAACAAGTAATAGAGCCATCTTAATTGATGTAAAAAATAATGTGCGATTATTAGCAGATACAGAGAATAACAAAGCCAAATTTTTATTACCTAGAGCGGATGTCGATCGAGAAGTATGGTTGGTAAACATTTTTGCAAGCATTGATAATTTTCAGACGGTAAATTTTGTAGACTACTTACAGTTAGATCCAGAATATGTAATCTTGACAAGTAAAGAAATGGATGCTCAAGATGAAAATGGGCAAAATTGGATTCAAAACTATAGCGATTACAGATCAAGTGCATACAGCACATCAATCGTACATGCTGAAGATATTATTGAGCAATTTGGCTATGGGCTAGTTAATAATCCTCAAGCAATAAACAACTGGAGTCAGTACCTGAGAGATAAATGGACAGACTGGAAATATGCATTTATCATGGGTAAAGCATATGAATACAGCACATTGCGAAAAGAAGATTTTGAAGGCGTAAGCCATGTTCCTACATTTGGAGAACCCGGTTCTGACAATCTGTTATTTGCCACTCCAGGAACACCATACCCAATTGTTGCATTAGGAAGAATAGCCGCTAAAGATAAATCTCAACTACAGCTGTATTATGACAAAGTATTGATATACGAGGATCAATCTACCTGGGGACAAACAATAGAGGAAAAAGCATGGATGAAAAACATCATTCACCTCAGCGGAGGAGATGCTACTATTGAAAATATTTTGAGCGGTTATCTAGATAATTTTGAGGATATAGTAGATACCAGTTTGTTCGCAGGTAATGTTACAAAATTTAAAAAATCTTCTTCTAACCCAATCCAAAACTCATTATCACAATCAATAATTGATAAAGTAAATGAGGGTGCAAGTTTAATCACCTTCTTTGGACACTCTGCGGTTGGAACATTCGATTTTAGTATAGAAGACCCTTCTAAATTTGATAATTACAATAAGCTTCCGATGATCGTTTCTTTGGGATGTCACTCAGGAAATATTCATACCAATGCAGAAGGCATAAGTGAGGATTTTGTATTGTTCCCAGAGCGTGGATCTATATGTTTTTATGCTTCGTCTGGAACAGCATATATCAATCCGCAATTTGATCAAGGTTCTGATTTCTATAGACTCTTTAGCAACGATATGTATGGTAAAGAAATAGGAACCATATTACTAGAAGCCTTAAAAGCTAACCCAAATACTAGTTATCATCAAGAAACATTGTATGAGCAATTAACCCTGCATGGCGATCCAGTCCTAAAGTTGAATCCGCAAGAAGGACCAGATTATATTCCAGATTTCTCAAGTATAAATATTGAACCAGAAGTAATATCAACGAATATTGATAGCCTTACGTTAAATTTTGATTTTGTAAATATTGGAACAGCAAACTATGATACGCTTGAGTATTACATTATTCACAGTTATGGAAATAATTCTGATACGCTAAAGTTTACAACAAATTCTTATCTTTTTAGAGAGCAAATTTCAAAATCTATTCCGCTATATGGTTTAAATACCGCAGGTAAAAACACCATACAAATTGTATTAGATCCAAATAACAGAATACCAGAATTTCCAAATCCAGCTGCAGAATTAAACAATAGCTTAAACAGCAATAATGATGAAGAAGGATATTGCTTTTATGTGGTAAATGATAATCCAGTACCGTTTTATCCTTTAGAATTTTCAATTAATAACGATGCAATTGTAAATCTAAAAGCAGCTACTGGAAATGCATTTGTAGGCACAAAAGATTACGAAATTCAAATAGATACTACAGAGCTTTTTAATAGTTCATTATTACAATCTGAGACATTAACGGTGACTGGCGGATTAATAGAGTGGACACCATCAATAAATTACCAAAACGAAAAAGTCTATTACTGGAGAGTACGATCATTGTCTGCTGAAAATGAAAACGCAGGATGGAATTACAGTTCTTTTATACATATCGACGAGTATGAAGATGGATGGAATCAAAGTCATTTTTATCAATATCAAAAAGATGATTTCGCCACTCTACAGATAGATTCAATGTCGAGAGATTTTGATTTTGTAAAAGACTTATACGAAGTAAGATTAAAAAATGTAGTGCGTGCAGGTGACGAAAGTCCAGAATTTAGAATCAATGGTAGCTTGACAGATGCATACTATTTAGGAACTGCTGCATTTAATGCTGGCGTTGCAGTAATAGCAATAGATCCAAATAGTATATTGCCATTAGTCTGCGTAAATGATGGTTCTTTTGGAAATGATACTCCTGTTTTTTGGGACGAAAGAAATAGCTGGAGATTCAAAACTGATACGCCACAAGAAAGAGCTGAAATTATAGATTTTTTACAAAATGGAATCCCAAATGATCATTATGTGATCTTTTTAACATTGCAACGAGAAAACACAAGTTACCTACCAGAAGAGTGGGAGAATGAACTTTTCCAAGCACTAGAAAACGAAGGCGCACAATCCATAAGAGAACTGCAGAATGGAGCAAAACCCTATATGCTGGCATACCAAAAAGGAGCTGGATTAATAAGAGAATTTGTTTCTAACTCCTCCGAAGATGTACTGGATGAAATCGTAAGTATTGACGGAAAATGGTTTGAAGGAAATATGTATTCTACTAAAATAGGTCCTGCATCAAAATGGAATAAACTACTTTGGAATGTTTCAGAAATTGAGTCAGATGATGATTTTAGAATTTCATTATATGGAATAACTCCACAAGGAATAAAAGATACCTTGGTAGCTTCAGTACAGAATACACAATATGATCTTTCGGCAATAAATGCCAATGATTATCCTTGCCTACAGTTAGAGTATTACATCACAGATAACAATAGTAAAACAGCACCAGATTTAGATTTTTGGCGAGTAGTATATGACCCAATTCCAGAAGCGGTACTAAACATCAAAGAAAACTTTAGCTTCAAAGCTGATACCCTCCAAAAAGGCGACGAGCTTTCCCTAAATTTTCAAATCGACAATGTAAGTTCTGCGAATATGGATAGTATGTTGGTGCACTATACCATCATAAACAAAGACAATAACGAGGTAGTATACGACAAACGCAGAAGTCCGATCCAAGCAGAAAAAAGCATCTTGTCTGATTTCACATTAGAGACTTCAGAATTAAATGGTAGGTATGATCTGAGAGTTGAAATCAACCCAGATAAAGATCAGCCAGAACAATATGATTTTAACAATGTAGGTATACTACGGTTTTTTGTAGACAACGATAAGATTAACCCATTGATAGATGTCACTTTTGATGGAGTCAGAATATTAGACGGAGATATAGTATCTCCCTCACCGATGATAAAAGTATCACTAAGTGATGATAATGATTTCTTGTTGTTAAAAAGTCAAGAAGATTTTGAACTGGTATTATTATATCCTGATGGTACTTTAGAACAAATTGATTTAAATAGTGATTTGATCAATTTTATACCAGCAGAAGAGGGACAAAATGAAAATGAAGCTTGTATTGAGTTTTCACCAGAATTGACAGAAGGAGAATATACATTATACGTGCAAGGAAAAGATGCTTCAGGAAATTTCTCTGGAGATCAAGCATACACGGTATCGTTTAATGTGTACGAAGATGATATGATTTCTAATGTGCTAAATTATCCAAATCCATTTTCTACACAGACCCAATTTATTTTTACTTTGACTGGATCTCAGATTCCACAAAATTATCATATCAAGATAATGACATTAAGTGGCAAGGTAGTAAAAGAGATTACTCAAGAAGAATTGGGTCCGATAGGCATTGGAGTCAACAGATCAGAATACTTATGGAATGGTACAGATGAATTTGGTGAACGATTGGCAAATGGAGTATATATTTATAAGTTCTATACCGACCTTGCGAATGAATTAGATTCGTTTTCTTTAGGAGAGGTAGACAATCACTTTAAAAAAGGATTTGGTAAGTTGGTGATTATGCGATAACGATCTGACTTATAATAGGCAAGATACATTCTAAATCAATATAGATTTTATACTAAGACTGTTTTAGAAAAGTATTAAATTACTTTTCTAAAATAAGTATTGATGCAAGAGTATGTTTATATATTAATGTTCGCCATTCCCTCATTCGTGGTTTTAATTGCGATTGAATATGCTTATTCTTTAGTAAAAGGAGTTGAAGTTTATAACGGAATGGATACCATAGCTAGCCTTAGTTCTGGCATGACAAATATCTTAAAAGATGTTTTTAGGCTCACCATTTATCTAGTAAGTTATGCGTGGTTGGTGGATAAGTTGGCCTTGTTTTCGATAGAGACAACAGTATTATTATACGTACTTGCGTTTATAGGAAAAGATTTTGCAGGGTATTGGTCACATCGATTTGAACATGTAATCAATATTTTTTGGAACCGTCATGTAATGCATCATAGCAGTGAAGAATTTAATCTGGCTTGTGCATTGAGACAATCTGTTTCTGCCATGGTGGCAATCTTTGTTTTTCTATATATTCCGATGGCAATCTTGGGCATCCCAGCTGAGATTGTAAATGTTATTGCTCCGCTACATCTGTTTGCACAGTTTTGGTATCATACACGATTGATAAACCGAATGGGATTCCTTGAACACATCTTGGTTACACCATCTCACCATAGAGTACATCATGCGATTAACGATGAATACATGGATAAGAATTATTCAGGAATATTTATTGTTTGGGATAAACTCTTTGGGACTTTCCAAGAAGAATTGGACGCTGTTCCACCAGTGTATGGAATAAAAAGACCAGCAAGAACATGGAATCCGATCATTATAAATTTTCAGCATTTATGGCTTTTGATTAAAGATGCTTGGAGAACAGAAAACTGGTTTGATAAACTGAGAATATGGTTTATGCCGACAGGATGGAGACCTGCAGATGTTGCAGCTCAATATGAAGAGTATGCAATTCAAGATGTATATAATTTTAAAAAATACCAAAGCCGACAAGCGAGTGGATTGCAATTTTGGTCAGCGATACAACTTACCATAAATATGATTTTAATGATGTTTTTGTTTTCACAATTTGGCAAATATCCTTTGCAAATTTTATTGTTGGGTGCAGCATTTATTTTTGTTTCTACATTTGCATTTACAAGCTTGATGGATAGAAGTATTATAGCTTTTATAGCAGAAGTAATAAAACTCATTCTTGGTTCCCTGATTTTATATCAATTGGGTTCTTGGTTCGGATTAGATGAATACATGTATAACGGTACGATCGTATTTGTTATTTATATCGTTCTTAGTTTTTTAATGACGGTATACTATTCATTCATAGCAAAAGATGCACCTTTTCATTCGAAACTATCTACTGCCAATTAATTATGAATATAGCTTCTGAATTATTAAAATGGAAAGGAAAAGCAGAAATTACGGTCAAAGCTCCAGGTAGGATTAATTTGATTGGTGAACATACAGATTACAATCTTGGTTTTGTTTTGCCAGCTGCGATTGATAAATACATATACTTTGCATTTAGAAAAAACAACAGCAGTGAAGAAGTGAATTTAAAGTCATTAGATTTTTGTGATGAGTATACTGCTTTGTTATCAAATATTCAAAAATCTGAAAAGACTTGGGCAAACTATATGTTGGGAATTTTGTCTCAAATGCTGAACGAAAATTGTTTAATCTCAGGTTTTGATTGTGTGATTGGTGGAGATATTCCTATAGGTTCTGGATTGAGTTCTTCTGCAGCATTAGAATGTGGATTTGCTTTTGGGATAAATAAATTGTTTGGTCTCCATTATGATAAAATGGGTATAGCAAAGTTAGGACAAGCATCCGAAAATAATTTCCTTGGGATTAAAAGTGGAATATTAGATCAGTTTAGTTCTGTGTTTGGTAAGCAAGGACATGCCATGAAGTTGGATTGTCGCTCTATGGATTATGAATATATTCCGATTGCGTTAAAGACACATTCTTTTGCATTGATAAATACTAATGTAAAACATTCTCATCTTACTTCTGGGTATAATGATCGTGCAAATACCTGCTTTGAATCAGTAGCTATACTTAATGAGAAGATTGGAAATATTAGGTCGTTGCGTGATGTGTCGATAGAGCAATTGAATAAAAACAAGAACTATCTTTCTGTCATACAATACAAAAGAAGCAATTTTATTATTAATGAAAACTTGAGACTTCATTCATTTGTGAAAGCTATGGAAAATAATAACGTAACTGATATGGGTCAATTACTTTTTGAAACGCATATTGGTCTAAGTCAGGATTATGAAGTAAGCTGCGAAGAGTCTGACTTAATAGTAAACTTATCAAAATTAGAAGAACCGGTTGTTGGTGCGAGAATGATGGGTGGTGGATTTGGAGGATGCGTATTGTTGCTTTGTAGAAATGAAGGAAAGAAAGATGCACTTGATCGAATTTGTCTAAAATATAAAACACAAACTGAAATAAATCCTGAGGTCTATCACGTTAATTTAGTAGAAGGTGTTTCTTTAGTTTAAAATATAGTTATGCATAAATTTAGTTTTTACCAAAAAGTACTAATTGTTTTGTTTTTTCCTTTCTCAATACCAATTGTATTATTTGCTGTTTTAAGATAATGTAGAGTAGAGAAATAATCAATTGATCCTACTGAGTATTTCCTCAACAATATTAAACTCCCGATCATGGATATTGGAGCACACTTCTTTATAATATCTTTCGATTTTGGGTAAGTATAATTGTATCAATTCCATGCCTTCTGGAGAGAGATACAATTTGTGAACTTTTCCTATTTTCTTTTTTACGATTAATTTTTCGCAATCAATTTTTTTGATAATTCTCGATATTCCAGCTTTATCTTTTTTAAGTTTTTTGGTAATAGATTTTTGATTTATTCCAGGGACTTTATGAATTTCTAAAAGGACTTTCCATTGGTCAAAAGATATTGGAGAATCAAATAAAATTTTATTCAACCCTTTTTGAATATTTCGGACAGTATTCTCAAGCGTATTGACAAATAATATTTCTTTTGCGGAATTCAAAATTATGATTTTTTCATCATTGCTTTTGTTTGCTCAATCACTAACTTCCCAACAACTTTCCATGGGTTTAGTTTTGGATTAGGTAGTAGACCTTTACCCATCCGTTCCAATTGTACGGTATACCATGTAATGTCAAGAACACCAAGTCTGTCTATTTTTTTGAAACCAGTTTTTATATTTTCACCAGTACATTTTTCTATATTTCCTTCCAACAAATCTCTAGCGACATTTGGGTTTATAGCAAAAGGTCTAGCGATTCCTACAAAATCCAATTCATCGTTTTGTAGTGCCAATTCCATAATTTCTTTAGATCTAAATCCGCCCGTTAAAAGCAATGGCGCTTTTGTTCTAGCTCTTGCTTTTACGATAAATTCCGAGAAATATGCTTCTCTTTGTAAAGTGCTGTTTTTATGTACTGTCCCCATCATGGCACTTTTTTCATAGGTTCCTCCAGATACTTCGATTAGATCCATTCCTTCTTGCGAAAGCATATCGATTACCTGTAAAGATTCTGCTTCAGTAAACGCACCTTTTTGGAAATCAGCGGAATTAATCTTTATTCCGACGGGAAATTTTGGTCCAACTTTTTTGCGGATATTTCTATAAATTTCTATTGGGAATTTGGCTCTTTTCTCCAACGTTCCTCCCCAATCATCAGTACGCAGATTAGTCCTTGTACTAAGAAATTGACTTACTAAATATCCGTGAGCACCATGTATTTGCACACCCTTCCAACCAGCTTTTTTTGCAATTAACGCAGTATTCCCAAATCGATCAATAATATCCCATATTTCATCATTTTTCAATGGTCTTGGTTTTGCAAATAATTTACCTAAGTTCAGTTGAACATCTGAAGGGCTAACAATTTCTTTATTGATTCTGGGAGCTTGTCTTCCTGGATGATTGATTTGCATCCACAGATGGCTACCGTTAGACTGGCATTTATCGGCCCATTTCCTAAGTTCGGAAAGGTACGTTTCATCTTCAATTATTACATTGTGTGGTTCTCCTAATGCCTTATGATCTACCATAACATTTCCAGAAATGAGTATTCCTGCGCCACCTTTTCCCCATGTTTCGTAGAGTTTGATTATCTCTTTAGAAGGCTGCCCTCCATTGTTAGCCATGTTTTCGCTCATAGCGGATTTAATGATTCTATTGGGTATTTTAACCCCACATGGTAAGGTAAAACTGGAGTTTAGCATGTTCATATAGTAATAATATTTACTTTTTATTTACAACAATTAAGATTTTTAAATTTGTTAATTTCTGAGGATCAATAAGTTAAATTTATACAATAGTCTTCGGATTGTATAGAAGAAAATATTTGTTTAAACTTTTTTTCGAATCCTATTGTAAAAGAAAGTTT
The DNA here is from genome assembly GCA_020630525.1 of Saprospiraceae bacterium. GTDB lineage: Bacteria > Bacteroidota > Bacteroidia > Chitinophagales > Saprospiraceae > JAHDBF01. The sequence continues at coordinate 19,189 of JAHDBF010000017.1, read as the reverse complement.
TTAATTGTAGATTTGCGGTCGCAAAAAATGCTTCCTTAGCTCAGCTGGTTAGAGCATCTGACTGTTAATCAGAGGGTCCAAGGTTCAAGTCCTTGAGGGAGCGCAAAAAGCCTCGACGAAAGTCGGGGCTTCGTTGTTTATTAAGGTCATAATCAGTTCCTATAGGATTATTTTATTTGTTATAACACTAATTGAAATATCGGATATTATATCCCAATCTATTCTCGTTATTACTGCCTTTTCATATTCATGTGCAGGGAAATATTTCGTGCTTAATGATAACTCCTAGCAAATGGATTTATCCTAATCATGGAGTTTAATATTCCTATTACATGGTAAAATACTATACTGTTATTTAGAAATATTATTTCAATACTATGCTAATCAAGATTCATAAAACCTGATTATAACTTTTGTTCCACTTGGATTACCGCGATCGTCTTTTTTGTCCACATATTCGATATCGATATTTTGTTCTTTAAGGTTTTGTAATAATTCTATTCTTTCATTGATCATTTGGGTGGCTCTTGACTTGTGCTTTATTCTTTTTTCTTTGTTTATTGCCATAGACTTTTCTCTCCCTATTCCGTTGTCATCAATAATGCATTCTATATACTGGTTGATCTTTTTTTTAAAAGTGATGTCTATTTTACCCCTTCCTTCTGACATATGATTAATGCCATGTAAAATTGCATTCTCTATAATCGGTTGCAGTAACATTGAGGGAATTTTATCTTGGTCGATGTTAATATTTGGATCTATAGAAATATTATATTCAAAATTATCAGAAAACCTCAATTGTTCCAATTCAAGATATAATCCGAGTTGTTCTTTTTCTTGCTTTAAAGAAAGGGTTTTTGATTTTGAAGACTCAAGAAACATGCGCATTAATTTTGCAAATTTGGTTAAGTATTTAGCAGCTAATGATTTCTCATTTTTCAAAATATAATATTGGATAGCTACTAAAGAATTAAATATAAAATGTGGATTCATTTGAGACCGCAATGCTTCTAATTCTACATCATTAATACGCTTTATCAACTTAGTTTTCTCCTCCGATTGGTGTTTGTTACGATTTATGATATAATTTGAAATTAGAAAACTTAATAGTAGCACTAGCGTAGAAATGATTCCAATCTTTATTGTATTAGAATAGTCTGGTTGTATAGATATTTTTGCAATTGGAAGAATTTGCCCAGTTGCATGTGATATTAGACTTATGGTGTTCTCTCCAGTATTTGGCTTTGTTAATGTAATTTTATTATTGATAAATTGAATGTTGTCAATTTCATGTTCAACCTGAAGATCAAATATCTTAGAAAAATTATTTTCCAACAATTTGTTGCCAGTTGCAATATCTATTTCAACATAATTTGGTTTTCCTACAATATTATATACACCATCTTTAGTATCTAATGTGCTAATTACTTCTTTGTTACTATAAGTTAATTTAGTTCTATAATCTATGTTGTAATTTAGGTTTTCAAAATATAGCTTAGGATTGATTTTAGTAATACCATTTATAGTACCAAAAAAAAGAAAACGACCATCGCTTCTCATTGCTCCTGTATTACATTCATTGGCAGAGAGTCCATCTTCTTCATAAAGAATACTTAATGGTTCAAAATCTTGATTTAATATATTGATACCGTTATAAGTACCTATCCAATAATTGCCATCTTTGTCAAGAAGTGTACCTGTTGTGCTTTCATTTGACAAGCAACATTCTGGAGTTAGGTGCTTTACGATTTTATCATCTTTAAATACAAAACAGCCGTAACCTCTAGTATGCACAAATACATATTCTCCTATGGATTGAATTAAGCTAGCATTTACACATTCATTAATTTTCCTTTGATTTCCTTCTATCGGATTATATATAGTTAAGCCATTAGATCCTGCAATCCAATATTCATTTTTATTTTTTATAAATACATCATAAAGTATATTGTTCTCAAATTTTGAATCAATAATAAAAGAATCTTTTTCTATTGAGTATCGGGTAATAATTCCAGTTTCATCTAAGTTCCCAAAAACCATTAATTCCTGATCATTAAGTAATATGATTTTTCTAGAGTTAAATGGAATTTTCTTATAACTTAAAATCTGATCACCTTTAAATTTTACAAGATTTCCTGATTGGTCCGAACTAAAAGTTAAGCACCAAAAAATATTCTTTTTACTGTCATAGTTGAGATTTCTTAATCCATAATTTAATGGAAATTTATTAATTAATTCTTTTAAATTTTGATCCGAATCATAAACCCAAACTCCACCTCCTTCTCTTAAGAAATACAGCTTTTCATTTACGGACTCAAAATCTCCTATTACTGGACCAAACTGTGATCTAGCAATATTGGGATTATTTAGAATGGTAGAAATAGCATTGTTTGAAAATGTTACACTATAGATTCCGTTAAAAGAACTTGTTATTAAGTTTGCAGTAAAGTCCTCTGAAACAAAAGATGTTAGATATTTATTTTGTTTTAAGAGTTGATCGATATTGGTCCATTGATTTGATTTTTGATTTAAAATTTTTAACTCTGTCGTTATCAAATAATATTTATCAGTCAGACCAAAGCAGAGATTGCCAACTTTATCTTTGTTTGAAAAAACAATATTTAATTTTGGAAAAACTATTGATAAATTATCTTGCTTATCAACAGAATATACGCCACGTTTTCTTGAAAAGCTAAAATAGATTTTGTCATCAAATAAATACAACTTGGACCTAAAGTTAATATCTGGCTCTATAGCTTCATCCTTTGAAATTTTTTCCAATTTTTTATCATACTTGTAAAGCTCATTTTCTGAGATGAAGTATATACTGTGATTAAAATATATCCAACTTGAGATCGGTTTGTGCCAATCAAACGCAGCTATTAAAACAGGTTTATGAAGATTTTTATAAAAGAATATACTATCTCTTTTATTCGTTTGGAAGTAATTGTATGCATCAATGTTATCGGAAAACGAGATTGTTTTTCCATACTTTTCATCTACTTGAGTGGTGTCTGGAGTATCATGTATAGTTTTATAATAAATTAGCTTGTTGTCATTGGTGATACAAAAAATACCTGTAGAATCTGAGGTAACTTTCCGTATATAATCTGGTTCATGAAATGGGATAAATTTGCCAAAATTTCTGCCATCAAATATTTGAAGACCATTGGGCATGTTTAACCAATAGTTTAAATCATTGTCTCTTACAATTTCATAAACTATTCTATTTTTTAAACCATCATTTAACTCGAGTAAATTTATTTTACTAATACTAAGCTTATCTTGAGAAAGTACGCTACAGGATCCAATCAGAAAGAGATAGACAATAAGAATCGATCTGTATTTAAAGTGTCCCAAAAATTATGATTTAGCTTAAGAAGTATTTAAATATACTAATTAAAATAATAACTTAAGTGCACACTCAACGATGAGTTAGCGGTTTTTGTAAATTTTATGTGGGGCAATGAATGTTTTAATTTGCATTAATAGGCATAGTGTGGAAATCACAACACTCTTGGGCGCTTAAATATTGGGACTGTGGAGCATGGTTCTCCATACATAATACTCTGTGCATATGGTTGTAACCGTGCAGATAATTTAGCGTAAGCAGAAGCTGGTACAGCTTTGTTGCTACAACCTTTTACAACAACTTTTTTTTGAGTAAACTGCTCAAACTCCATAATGTTTAATGCAGCATCATAATGCTTTTTGAGGTATTCTTCAGATGTTCCTTGATAAGATTCAAACACATATGGAGCAGCATTACTCGATACCAACATATACGCCCATACAGGTATAATAGCATCTGTTGAACAATAGATTAATAAAACTTTATCAGAATAAGAAGCCCAATCTATTTCCTTAAGTGCAGCCCTAAAATCTTTTTCCTTTAATATCAATTCCTTAAATAAGTATGGCTTTAGATCAAACTCAATCAACTCTTTAGTTGGGTAGAAATCTTCTAAGTTGATCGTAATTAGCCCACTGTTTGCAACTCGATTTATTAAAGGTTTATTTTCCATAGTTTTTACTCTTCCTCTGCATTAACAATTGAGACTGGAGATTCGTTACTGGATTCATTATTTATTTCTTTGGAAGCTGCGGTTTCTACCGAATCTATATTATGCAACTCTCCTTCTCCAGCGATTTGATCATTGTCAATTTCTACAACGTTATTTTCTGTTTCAGATTCTTCATTAGAATTTTCAGGAGTATAATCTTCTATATCTGTAGATGTACTTTCTTCCGTATTATCACCTGATCTAATCGTAGCGATGGCAGTAATGTCTTCATTTTCTTCTGCAACAACAATTTCCTTAAGTTTAGGTAAGTCACCTAGATTTTGTAACCCAAAATGATCCATAAACTTATTGCTAGTCGCATATAAGAGAGGTCTTCCAGGACCATCCGATCTACCTTCGATTTCGATAAGTTCTTTTTCTACCAGTTTTTGAACAGCATAGTCACAGTTTACTCCTCTGATTTGCTCGACAGCACTTTTTGTCATTGGTTGTTTATATGCAATTATTGCTAAAGTTTCTAAAGCAGATCTTGATAAACGCTTTCTGCTCTGCAACTTGAGGTATTGACCTATGATCGGATGATAAGTCCCTTTTGTCATAAATTGATAACCATTAGAAATGCCGACTAATTCAAAACTAAATTCATCAGCATTATATTTTTCTTTCAGTATTTCTATATGAGAAAGGATGTCTTCTTCAGCATATATTTGTTCAAGATTGGCTTCTAGCGTGTCTAGAATATCATTTATAGATATTGGATCTTGAGATGCAAATATTAGACTCTCGATGTATAGCGTTAATTTTTCCAAAGCGTTTTCTTATTTCCCACAAAAGTATCAATCTTTACGCTTTTATCCACTGCTTAATTGAATTTAGCGCATGCAAAAATCTCGATTTTTTTTCTTTTGATTTTAACAGTGAATATTCATAACCATCCAAATGCTTGACAATATCTATATATAACAACTCCTCATCAACGAAAAAACTCTTTTGTTTCCCTTCCAAAACATTAAATTCAATATCAATAATTTCGTTATTAGCATAAATCATACAATGACCTGACTCCCAATTATGATAGATTCCAATAATATACACATTGGTTCTGTTGCTAACATATTTCCATCTTTTCTGTGCCAATTGCTAAAATTCAATAAATTACTGAAATAGAGATTAATATATATTAAATAAAATTCCTTTGCTAGATATTAAATAGAAATTCCAATATTTATTATTCGTACTTTTATGAAGCAAATTTTATAACTAAATAAATGTTATGGAAAAAGATGAAAGACAGGCACTAAAAGCTAAAATCATTGAAATGATTGCTAAATACGAGCATGACGTAAAAGAAACAGAGAAAATGACAGAACCTGTAAAACCTGAAAATTCTTTAGGAAGGATCAGTAGAATGGATGCAATAAATAATAAAAGTGTGATGGAAGCATCTTTGCGAAATAAAATTTCTAAACTAAATAAATTGAGATTAGCACTACAGAAAATTGACGATCCAGGATTTGGAACATGCGCAAGATGTAAGAAAAATATTCAATCTGGAAGATTAATGTTTATGCCAGAAAGTACCAAATGCGTAAAATGTGCGTCCTAATAAAACAAAAACAGGGTACAAAATACATTGCACCCCGCATAACCCCAAAAAACCAATTGAAACTAATATTGTCCAAAAAGGACTATATAAAAAAGTTAACAATTGTCAATATTAAAGAGATAATTATACCTCTACATTCTGTAGACGATACATTATCTAAAAAGTCACACTTGTAGCAATAAAATTAAATACCGAATGGCTAAGATAAAGACATTATTCGTTTGTACAAATTGTGGGTACAGTTCTTCAAAATGGGAAGGCAAGTGTTATTCCTGTAATGAATGGAATACGCTATTAGAAACACATGAAATAAAATCTTCTAAAACGACTCTAGAACAAAAGCAACAGGTCTGGAAAGAAGACACTAAAAAAAATGTCCCTAAACTGCTAAATGATATTCACAAAATTAATCAAAACAGAATCAGTACCAATGATGAAGAATTTGATCGAGTACTCGGAGGAGGGATAGTCACTGGATCGGTAACTTTATTGGGTGGACGACCAGGAATCGGGAAATCAACGCTCTTACTCCAACTAGCTATCAATGCTAATCTAAAAGTCCTATATGTATCTGGTGAAGAAAGTGCAGAGCAGATCAAAATGCGGGCAGATAGGGTAGGATTTAAAAACGAAAATTGCTTTATACTTTCAGAGATAAATCTCAACAATATTTTAAAAGAAGCAAAAGCCATAAACCCTCAGGTGCTTATTATTGATTCTGTACAGACCATATATTCTCCATTCATAGAATCTTCGGCAGGTAGTATAACCCAGGTGAGAGAATGTGCTTCAGAGCTACAGCGATTTGCCAAAGAAACCAATATACCACTATTTATGATTGGACATATCAATAAAGATGGGAACATTGCTGGTCCAAAAGTTTTAGAACATATTGTTGATACCGTTCTACTCTTTGAAGGTGATAGAAATTATAGTTATAGACTTCTTAGGGTAGAGAAAAATAGATTTGGTTCTACTGATGAATTGGGTATTTACGAAATGCATGGTTCGGGATTAAAATGCGTAACCAATCCTTCGGAAATGTTATTATCTCAAAGTAGTGACCTATTAAGTGGTTCCGTTATTGGAACACTTGTCGAGGGTATGCGTCCTATGCTTATAGAAACACAAGCATTAGTAAGTCCAGCAGTTTATGGAAACTCACAACGATCAGCAACTGGATTCGAATTGCGAAGACTGAATATGATTTTAGCAGTTTTAGAAAAAAGACTCGGCTTGGCATTTGCACAACAAGATGTATTTTTAAATATTGCAGGCGGTATAAAAATCTCAGACCCAGGGCTAGACCTTTCTATAACAACCGCTTTAATTTCTTCACTAAATAATATTGCCGTTTCTAATAAAACCGTATTCGCAGGTGAGATTGGATTGACTGGAGAAATTAGAGCAGTAAATAGAATTGATCAAAGAATACTAGAAGCAGAAAGATTGGGTTTTGAATCAATTTATATTTCTAGTTTTAATAAAATTTCCTTGGATAAAGATAAACTAGGCATCCGTGTATACGAATTATCAAGAGTAGACGAATTATTACAAGTAGTATTTTCATAATGTATTAGTCAATCTAAAATCAAACAATTCTCCTTGGACAAAAGATTAATAACCATATTGTTAATAAGTACATTTCTCTCTTTTTGTAACATCCAGAAAGGACACTTTTGGGGTGGAGATTTTGCCATGTATCTTGAGCAAGCCAATGCTTTGGTAGAGGGCAATATGGACGAACTTATTGCAAAAAATCAAATCACTATAGATCGATCGGATACTGTTATTGGTCCTTATATGTACCCAATGGGTTATCCTATTTTGCTTGCGCCAATATTGTCACTAGTTGGAAATAACTTTGTGATATTAAAGTTGTATAACCTCCTTTTCTTTCTTGGGTCAATATTACTTTTTTACTTTTTATTAAAGCGATTCTCTGTTTCGAAATGGGTGTTTTGGACAAGCCTTTTACTCTTTGCCATCAATTACCAGATGATCTATTTTGCTGATAGATTAGCATCAGAATTTCCGTTTATATTTTTTAGCTTCCTAGCATTGTTACTTATTGGAAGGGATGCAAAGTCAAAATTACTTAATGCAACATTGATTGGAATAGTCATCTTTATTGCAGCGATCATACGTACTACTGGAATCATTCTATTGCCAACTTTATTGATATTTCAACTTTCAAAATGGTACGTTGATAAATTCAAAATTACTCCAAAAGTTGTATTGAGTATGATTATTCCATATGTTATATTTGGAATTTTCTGGTTGGTATATGGTGCATTATTTATTGCAGTTGACGGAAAGTATCTTTCTCTTTTTGAGATCAGTATTTCATCTGTTTTAAGAACCATACAGTTTTATATTTTTCAATGTATCCAAATGTTGGTCTATGCAAAACCATTAGGTAACGTAGTGCTAGTATGTTTGTCTTTTCTTTTCGTTCCAATCTTCCTTTTAGGGATAAAAAAATTGCTTTCTCTTAAAAACGTATATCTATTTGGTTTTTGTGCCATGTTGTTGGTTTTGCATATTATTTATCCGATTACATCAATACGATTTAGTTTACCATTAACACCCTTTGTTGTTTTGACAACATTGGTAGGAGTAACAACTATTCTTAAAAAACTAGAATTCAAAATTAATTTTGATTTGGCTAAGTTCTTTTTCATAATGTTAATTGGAATCTCTTTTATCCAAACAATAGCTTCAATATACATTCAAAACAAAAAAGGGACTAATGAATCTTATACCTCAGAAATGAGAGAGATTTATGATTATATAGATGAGCATGTTCCAGATAAAGAGTTGGTCATTTTTAAAAAACCAAGAGTCCTGAGATACTTTTCTGGAAACAATGCTTTTTTCACTAATGACTTTTCTATTGAGAATATCGGAGATGTAAAGTATCTACTTTTAAATAATGAAGTAGAACATATTCCAAACTTTGAAAAGCATAAATCTTGGAACGATTTCCAGCTATGGAAAAGGAATAATTCGCTAGAATATTAAAGTTTTTCCACAATAGCTTCCACCAACTTAGATAAAACCTTAGCACTTTTATTGGCCACAGCAATTACTTCATCAACAGTGGTTTCTGTAATATTTTCAATAGGAAAACATTCGTTAGTAACAATAGAAAATACAAGCACAGGAATCTCACAATGTTTTGCGACAATCACATCTGGCACCGTTGACATGCCGACCAAATCGCCACCGATGATATTTAGAAACTTATACTCAGCAGGTGTTTCCAAAGAAGGACCTTGCAGTCCGACGTAGACACCCTCACTTAAATTCAAGGAAAGTGATGAAGCAACTTCCTTAGCAATATTCCTGAGACCTTTATCATAAGCTTTCTTCATGTCAGGAAATCGGATACCAAGCCGATCATCATTTTTTCCTCTTAGTGGGTGTTCTGGAAGTAAATTTATATGGTCTTTTACGATAACAATATCTCCAGCAGAATAGTGCGGATTTGTGCCACCGGCAGCATTGCTCATGATTACTTGTTTTACTCCAAGTTGTTGCATGACACGCATTGGAAAAGTAATTTTTTCCATACTCCACCCTTCGTAATAATGCATTCTACCAGCAAGACAAAGCACATTTTTGCTTCCAAGCTTTCCTATAACCAATTCATTCTTGTGACTTTTTACAGCTGTATACGGAAAGTGCGGAATATCCGAATATGCAACCCGCACTGGGTTTTCTATGGAATCTACAATTGAAGAAGAACCAGTACCTAGAGATAACCCAATTTCAATTTCTTCAACATACAGTGATCTGATATAATCAGCTGCTTCACAAGCTTTCTCATAGATGGAATTTTCAATTTGTACGTCCATCCTAATTGATTACCATGTTTATAGGATCTAATTCTTGCTGTACGATATGTTCTGGTAAATCTCGGAATCCATATTGTTGATTTCTCAATTGAGGAACAAATCCAGCATCACGTATTGCTTGTTGAATGCCGTCCGCTGTAAACCTAAAAGGTGCTCCAGCAGCAGAAACCACATTTTCTTCGATCATAATACTACCAAAATCATTCGCTCCAGAATGTAAACATACTTGCGCGATCTTTTTACCTACTGTTAACCATGATGCTTGGATGTTAACTACATTAGGCAACATGATTCTACTCATTGCTATCATACGGATATATTCATCACCAGTACATGTATTTCTCGCCCGTTTTAATTTTTTCAAAATTGTACCTTCATCCATAAATGGCCAAGGGATGAATGCCAAAAACCCTTTTGCATGATCTGGTTTCCTTTCTTGTACTTCTCTCAGTCTTACAAAATGTTCCATCCGCTCATCATCGGTTTCAATATGCCCAAACATCATTGTCGCAGAAGTGGTAATATCAAGCTGATGTGCAGCCTCCATAATATCAAGCCATTCTTGACCGCCACACTTACCTTTAGAAATCAATCTCCTCACTCGATCATTCAAAATTTCTGCTCCAGCTCCTGGTAAACTATCTAACCCAGATTCTTTAAGTGCACTTAATACTTCAGTATGTGTACTTTGCTCCAGCTTTGTAATATGTGCAATCTCAGGTGGTCCTAGTGCATGTAACTTTAGATTTGGATAAAGTGTTTTTAATTCTTTGAAAAGCTTACAATAATAATCGAGACCTAAATCCGGGTGATGTCCTCCTTGTAATAATAATTGCTCTCCTCCAAGTTTAAAAGTCTCCTCAATTTTTTGTTTGTAAGACTCAATACTGGTGATATAACTTTCTTCATGTCCAGGACGTCTATAAAAATTGCAGAATTTGCAGTTAGCGATACACACATTAGTAGTGTTGCTATTTCTATCAATAATCCATGTAACTGTTTTCCCAGGTACATGATGCTGTCGCATTTTGTTTCCTACATGCATTAACTCTGGAGTTGATGCATGATTAAATAAAAACTTTCCTTCCTCTTGAGTAAGAAATTCAAAATTCAATGCTTTTGACAATAATTCTTCGATTTGTGTTGTGCTTTTCATAATATAAAAACAAAGATAATCATATAGAGTTTATACAGATTAAATAACTCTATGCCTTTATCATTGATAATTAGACGTATAATTTATATATTTGCACCACAGAAGATAAGAGGGAGCATTTTTGTTCCCTCTTTTTAATTATATACATAGTGGGTGTAGAAAAAATAAAAGCTTTATTATCATCAATTCTGAAAGAAGAAGAGTTCTTGGATACCTTTGTGTTAGAGGTGATTCTTGAAGATAAAAAGCTGGAGATTTTTATAGATGGTGACAATGGTGTAGACTTTGGAAAATGTAGAAGAATTAGTCGAAAAGTCGAAGAATTTCTAGATGAATCACTGATGCTAGGTGAGAAATACAAATTGGATGTTTCATCTCCAGGAGCTACTAAACCACTTAAAATATTTAGACAATACCCAAAACACGTAGGAAGAAGTTTAAAAATAATTTTGAAAGATAGTTCTGAAATAGAAGGCTTGTTTAAAAATCTTGATGGAGAAACGTTGGAAATTGAAGTAAAAAAGAAAAAAGAAGTAACAACACACCACATTTTGTTTCAGGATATTGATAAATCATATGTTTTATTAGCATTTTAATAATTGAAAAGTGAAATTAGTAGAATCATTTTCGGAGTTTAAAGCAGGTAAGAATATTGACCGACCAACTATGGTTAGGGTTCTTGAAGATGTTTTTAGAACTTTAATCAGAAAGAAATATGGTTCTGATGATAACTTTGATGTAATTGTCAATACAACCAGCGGTGACCTCGAACTTTGGAGAGTAAGAGAAATCGTACCAGACGGTGAAGTAATGGACGAAAGAAGTCAAATATCTATATCAGAAGCACAATCTATTGATGAAGATTACGAAATTGGAGAAGAATGTTATGAGCAATTAGATGTTGAAGAGTTTGGTAGAAGGTCTATCATGGCTGCCAGACAAACGCTGATATCTAGAATATTAGAATTAGAAAAAGACGAAGTATTCAAGAGATATCACGATAGAGAAGGAGAAATCGTACTAGGAGAAATCCACCAAGTATTAAAAAGAGAATTACTAATCCTTGATGATACAACAGGAAACGAACTTATACTACCGAGAAACGAAATGATCAAAGGTGATTATTTTAGAAAGGGTGATATGGTAAGATCTGTTATCAAAAAAGTAGAAATGAAAAACAACAATCCTGTTGTCATCATTTCTAGAACAGATTCTAGATTCTTGGCAAAATTAATGGAACAAGAAGTTCCAGAAATAGAAGATGGATTAATTGAGATTAAAAAAATAGTTAGAATACCAGGAGAAAGAGCCAAAGTAGCTGTAGAGTCTTACGACGATAGAATTGACCCAGTAGGCGCATGTGTAGGGATGAAAGGCTCAAGAATCCACGGTATTGTGAGAGAATTAAAGAATGAAAACATTGATATTGTTAACTTTACTAACAATATTACACTTTTTATTCAGAGATCACTTACCCCAGCGAAAGTATCTAGGATTAACTTAGATAATGAGAAAATGACTGCTGCTGTGTTTTTAAAAGCAGACCAAGTTTCTCTAGCGATTGGTAAAGGTGGCTCTAATATTAAATTAGCAAGTAAACTGACAGGTTATGAGATCGATGTCTACAGAGATGACGATGATCCAAACCTGGAAGATGTAGATTTAGATGAATTTACAGATGAAATAGATACTTGGATTATCGATCAACTGAAAGGAATCGGTTGCGATACTGCGAGAAGTGTATTAGATTTAGATATTAACGAATTAACGCGAAGAACAGATCTAGAAGAAGAAACTATTAAAGAGGTTCTAAAGATTCTAGCTTCGGAATTTGAAGAAGATTAGTTAATTTTAAATACCTTTGAGCGCTCATTATTGTAGGCATAAAATATTAAATGGCAGGTCGTCTTGTTAAAATAGCGAAAGAACTTAATGTAGGAACTTCAACGATTGTTGAATTCCTCAACAATAATGGTTTTGAAATAGATAATAAACCTACTTCAAAAGTCACGGATGATATGTACTCTGAACTGTTAAAGGAGTTTAGTAACTCTATGTCCATTAAGGAAAAAGCAGATCAGCTTATCATAGGTAGTCGTGTCAAAACGGAAGATCCTACACCAGTAGTAAAAGCTGAACCAGTTCCTCCACCTCCGCCGCCACCACCACCTGCACCGCCTGCACCAGCACCTGTTGCTCCTGAACCAGTAGCAGTAGAACCAGAAAAAATAGCCGAACCAGAAAAGACACCAGAACCTACCCCTGAACCTGTAAAAGATGAGGAGGTTATAATTGAAAAATCAAAAGAAGAAGTATTTAGAAAAAAAGAAGAATTACCAAGTGTAAAAGTGGTTGGTAAAATTGATTTAGATAAAAAGAAACCTAAGAAAAAATCCAAAACTAAAGAGGAAAAAGCGTCCGAAACAGAAGCTAAAAAGTCAGATTCCGATAATATAAAAGAAAAACAAAACAAAAAAACGGCATCTAAGGACAAAAAAGAAGTCAATAAAACCAAAAAACACAAAACATCTCCTGATAATTCTGAAGAAGAAAAACCAAATGCAAGTACTTCTACTTCTAAAAAAGATAAAAATTCTGGGGAATTAGCTCCAATCAAACCAGAAGAGTTAACTAAAATAAAGGCACCACAACTACAAGGACTTAAAATTCTAGGTAAAATTGATACCAAGAAATTTGAGAAAAAACCTAAACCAGCAGCAGCTAAAACTGCAACGCCTGGACAAGGTGGCCCTAATCAAGGAAATAAAAGAAAAAGAACACGTAAAAAGATTACGGCACAGTCCAGTAGACCTAACCAAAGACAAAAACCAGCTAAAGGCGGCAAACCAACTGATGAAGTAAAAATCGTTTCTAAAAAAGAAATCGAAGCTAAAATCAAAGCTACCATGGCACGTATGTCTGGCGGCGGGAAAAACAAGCGACAAAAAATACGTAGAGACAATAGAGCTGATAAAAGAGAAAAAGAAGAAACTAAACAGTTAGAAAATGTTGAAACAACATTAAAATTAACTGAGTTTATCTCTGTTTCCGAATTGGCTAGTTTAATGAATGTTAGCGTTACGGAGGTAATCACTAAGTGTATGAATCTTGGAGTTATCGTTTCGATAAACCAAAGATTGGACGCAGAAATTATTGAGCTTGTTGCAGGAGAATTTGATCACGAAGTTGAATTTATAAATGTCTCTGATCAAGAATCTGAAGAAGAAGAAATAGCAGACGATCCAGCAGATTTATTACCTAGAGCACCGATCGTTACCGTAATGGGTCACGTGGATCATGGTAAGACTTCCCTATTGGATTATATTAGAAAAGCAACAGTAGCCGAAGGAGAAGCTGGTGGTATCACTCAACACATTGGTGCTTACGAAGTAGAAGTCAATGGCAAGCGAGTTACCTTTTTAGATACACCAGGTCACGAAGCCTTTACTGCCATGAGAGCCAGAGGAGCCAAGGTTACAGATATTGTTGTGGTAATAATCGCTGCCGATGACAAGATAATGCCTCAAACAAAAGAAGCAATTAGCCACGCGCAAGCAGCAGGTGTACCAATCGTATTTGCAATTAACAAGATTGATAAAGACGGAGCAGACCCAACAAGAATCAAACAAGGTTTATCCGAAATGAATCTCTTAATTGAGGAATGGGGAGGTAAATTCCAATCACAAGATATATCTGCAAAAGCTGGTACAAATATCGACCAGTTGCTAGAAAAAATAATTTTAGAAGCTGAACTTCTAGACCTAAAAGCCAATCCTTCAAGATTAGCAGTAGGCGCAGTAATAGAAGCTTCCTTAGATAAAGGTAGAGGTTACCTAACCAAAATTTTAGTCCAAAACGGAACATTGAGTGTTGGAGACCCTATCGTAGCTGGAGCGCATCATGGTAAAGTAAAAGCCATGTTTAATGAGCGTGGAAAAAGAGTAAAAAAAGCAGGTCCATCTGTTCCAGTATTAGTATTGGGTATGAATGGCGCACCGCAAGCAGGGGAAAAAGTTAAAGCCTTAGAATCTGAACAAGAATCCAAAGCATTAGCTCAAAAACGTGCACAAATCTCTAGGGAACAAACCAATAGAGCTGCTAAGAGAATTAGCTTAGATGAGATCGGAAGAAGACTTTCTTTAGGTACATTTAAAGAACTTAACTTAATCGTTAAAGGGGATGTTGATGGATCAGTAGAAGCACTTTCAGATTCATTAATCAAATTATCTCAAGAAACTGTTCAAGTTAATGTAATCCACAAAGCAGTTGGACAGATTGCAGAATCGGATATCCTATTGGCTTCGGCTTCTGATGCAATAATCATAGGTTTCCAAGTAAGGCCTTCTGCCGCTGCTAGAACTCTAGCAGAAAAAGAAGGTGTTCAAATCAAGTCTTACTCAATTATCTATCAAGCCATTGACGAAATCAAACTCGCTATCGAGGGTATGTTAGATACCATTAAAGAAGAGAAGGTTGTCACTGAAGTTGAAGTAAGAGAAGTGTACAAAATCAGTAAAATTGGAACAATTGCTGGTTGTTTTGTTAAAGACGGAACCATTACAAGAAATACCAAAATCCGTGTTATCAGAAACGGAATCGTTGTTTATCCTATTAAAGAAGGTGTTGAAGGCGAACTTTCATCGCTTAAGCGTTTTAAAGACGATGCTAAAGAAGTGAAAAAAGGTATGGAATGTGGTCTGACTGTCAAAAATTACAACGACATCAAGATTGGTGACATCATTGAAGGTTACGAGATCATCGAGACTAAGCAAAAGTTAGCAGATTAAGATTAGTAGATAAATGAATCAAGAGTCATTAAAAAAATTCCTTGACTCTAAAGTGGATTTGTATGCCAATCCTAGCTTTATTGATACAGATCCAATATCGATTCCGCACAGTTATGCTACATTGCAAGATATAGAAATTACTGCCTTTTGGACAGCTATATTCTCTTGGGGACAACGCAAAACAATTATCAATAAAGCCAAAGAATTATTTTCCCTGATGGGAGAATCACCATATGATTTTATCGTTTCTCATAAAGAAAAGCATAGAGCAAAATTTTTAAACTTTAAACATCGGACTTTCCAGTCAATAGATACACTCTATTTTTTAGCGTGGTTACAACAGTACTATAAGAAAAACGAATCGCTTGAAAAAGCCTTTATTATCGACCAGAAAAAGGATACTTTTTCGATGGAATTGTCACTGACTAATTTCCACAATCACTTTTTTTCAATACCAGAATTTCCACAAAGGACAAAAAAACACATTGCAACGCCAGCAAGAAAATCATCATGTAAACGACTAAATATGTTTTTGAGGTGGATGGTTAGACCCAACGACAATGGCGTTGACTTTGGTTTGTGGAATGAAGTACCTTGTTCTGAATTGCATATTCCCTTAGATGTGCATGTCCACAGAGTAGCCATGCGATTAGGAATAACAGAAAGAAAACAATCGGATTGGAAAACAGTGACAGAGATTACACAACTGCTTTCAAAATTACGACCCAATGATCCAGCAGTTTATGATTATGCATTATTTGGTCTAGGTGTACTCGATGAAGATTTTAAGTATGGAAAAGTGTAGTAATTGTATTAGCTATATAAATATTCTAATTGATTTAAGGTAAGAATTTTAGATATCCTTTTATAAAGAAGCCAACCTATATCTGTCAATAAAAACAAGCTACTAATGTCGCACTTTTACAAGTGCTTGCCATATAGTATTAAATTTTTACTTCGAATAACCTCCATAGTAATTCATATACATAGGATTTAATGGGATAAAAATCTCCTTAGTTTGATCAGACACATTCCCATAGACAGAAACATCAATTACCTCAATCGATTCAAAAAAGGCAGTTCTCGAAGGTAGATCCACCTTAATATGTTCTGTTAGTGCCTCCTCATCTTCATACTGTTCAAGTACAAATAAAGATTTACCATCTTTACTCCTGCACCAAAAATGAGTTTTAGTGCCTGATTCAGCGTATGCACCTTCAATTATTCCTTCCATTGCTTTTTTACACTTTTCTTCATCTATAATCTTTGCATTCAAGGCAACCAAAATTCTACTCCTTTCAAAGTTTTTAATTCCAGGTTCTTTAGTCTTAGCTACATGCTTAGAATAACCTCCGTAGTAATCCATATTTTTCGGTCTAAGCGCAGCAAACATCAATTTGTTACCTATAGAAATATTTCCATAAATTGATATACCAATCACTTCAATAGATCTAAAAAATGATATTCTAGCAGTTGTGAATCTTCTTATCGCTTGACTTAAGGCCTTATTGTGTTCATATTGTTCAAGTACAAACAAAGATTTACCATCTTTACTTCTGAACCAAAAATGAGAATTGACACCATTTGCAGCATGTGCATCCTTAACTATTGTCTCCATTGCTGCTCTACACTTTTCTTCATTTTTAAAGGTTCCATTCAGCGTAACAAAGATCGTGTTGTCTGCCATTTTCAATTTTCTTAGTTATTAAATTTAATATTGAGACAAATATATTAATGTGGTGTTTTTGTACTTTATACAAAATCTCAAATCTTGTATACTTTTTGGTTTTATACATGAAGCTACCAGATCGGCGATAGGCTGCGTATTCCGAAGGGTATGCAGTCCCATCGCTTGTTAGCTGCTGGCTTTTTCATTCAATAATTTGTATGTTTTGTACCAATAATAGAAAGCTTCTGGATTTGATTTTTTTAGTCTATTTAATCTTGTTTCGAATGGTTGTTCAATTATCCATTCTGCAATCTCGTCTGGTTTAGTGAATCTATCAAAATCTTTTGTATCCGTTTTTAGAAGTACTGAGAGATATGCCGCTTTTGCGGCAGGAATCATTGCCGCTTCAATATGAAAATTTTCAGAAAATATATAGTTTTTTATGTTCTTGATGCCTTTTTGTAATTCATCAAAGTTTCCATCTCCACTCTTTCCTCTTGTTGATATAGTCAACGCAGTTTCGAATATATCTTCGAGAACATCTTTGGATTCTAGATCTTGCTTTCCCCGATATTCAAGCTCTGTTTTTGCAAATAAATTAAAGACGGAACTAACTATTTCAATATCCTCGACTATATCAAATAGTTTTCCAACATCGAATAATTGTTTTATTATTTCAACTTCTTTTTCTATTTTATATTTAATACCTGTAGTCTTTGGTGCAAATGCCGTCATTTTATCTCCTAGTATTGATTCAGGCTTTGGTACTGTGACTTTATGGTTTTCCTTTTCGGAACTTGTAAATGGAGATGTGATTTCCAACTCAATCATATTCTCTCCATAATGAGAATCTTCATAAAGTATATCCAATAAAATATATTGCTCAAAGCCTAGAGATTTGGTTTTTGTTTTATAGAAAAATTTGTAATGCTCTTTATCTATTGTTGACTTTGATTTTCTTTCGTCTTTTTCAACTTTTGTAAAAACTGAATCCTCAATTATTTTGTCAAAAATGGATTGTAAATCATCTGTCTTCTTTGTGATTATTATATCTATATCAATAGAAAATCTTTTTGGTTCTTTAAGTAATAACATTAGTGCTGTACCTCCTTTGAATATAAATTTCAATTCACTAGTGGCTAAGCTTTCCAGTAATGTTAAGGCATATATTACTTTTTCTACAAGGATTGGATCCGACTTATATTGACTAGCGGTTTTTTTAATCCAATTTTCTGTATATGATTCTGCTTTTATCATTTTCTATGTTTTGGCAATTTTGTACACTTAATGCCGTATCTTAGATTTGCTTAGTATACTTTTAAGATTTTCCATTTTACTTCTTCTTTTAGCATATCTTTTCATTTTTGATAGACTTATTTTGTAGTTCTGAAATGCGTTTTGATAAATATTATGTAGTTCTCTTCCTTGAAAAGTGGAAAATAAATCTGAGTCGCTAATAATATCTACAAGTATTTTTTCGAGTGTTGCAGTCTTTAAATTATTGATTTTTTGAATTGGAGCCTCAGTAATTAAATTTTGAACTATGATAGGATATTTCGCACCGTATAAATAGTTTTCTATTATTTCTTTATTCGGGCTTAAGAAAACGTTTTGTCCACTTGCTTGTAAAATATGAAATACAGATTCTTTTAGCTCTTTTTCCACTTCAATGACAGTGATAAACTTTCCAGGTTGATGTCTCATAAATTCATTCAGCCACTTTGTTTGCCAAACTATAAAATCTATAAATGGTAATTGGGATTTGATATTTGAGTAAATTTTCTTGATCGATCGATCGATCTCAGGTATGTACAGTTGTCTGTCCGAAGCGAAAAGGGAATATTTTCCTCTTGACAGTCTGTGAAGGATATTGTTTTGTGTAAGATGATAGATTCTCCAATCAATAGTTGATCTCCTTATTGACGGTTCAATAGAATTGTAGAATTTAATTATATCATTAGTAGTGAATTCATTTAGATTTTTGAATTCTTTCTTTAATTTATCTATATGTAACTTACTTGATACGATAGTCTTTATTGTAAAGATACTAAAAATCTAAGAAATGGCAATTATTGGGTTTATTTGC
>JAHDBF010000174.1 GCA_020630525.1 Saprospiraceae bacterium | reverse complement strand
CGGGTCGCAAAGATATACCCTTATTCCCTATTTTACAACCCTTTTTGAAAAAAAATTTAGATTTTTTTAAGATTTGTTTTACATTAGATTTAATTCAATATTTAACATACTATAAATAAAGGACATCTATGAAACATAACTTCTACGCAGGCCCTGCAATTTTATCAAAAAAAGTTTTAACTAAAGCATCAGAAGCTGCAATTAACTTTAATAACAGTGGATTATCAATCTTAGAAATCTCACATCGATCCAAGGATTTTGTTGAGGTTATGGAAAAAGCAGAAGCTTTAGTTTGTGAATTATTACAAATAAGTGATGATTACAAGGTTCTGTTTTTGACTGGTGGCGCTAGTTCTCAGTTTTACATGACTGCAATGAATCTACTAAACGAAAATGAGAAAGCAGGATATGTTGACACTGGAGCTTGGTCTACAAAAGCCATAAAAGAAGCTAATCTATTTGGAAAAGCAGAAGTTACAGCCTCTTCAAAAGACAAAAACTACAGTTACATTCCTAAAGATTATTCTGTTGATCCAGATTATAAGTACTTACACATTACTAGTAATAATACGATTTTTGGTACGCAGTATGCTTCTTTTCCTGATATTGATGTACCAATGATTGGTGATATGTCTTCAGATATTTTCAGTAGATCTTTTGATCATAGAAAATTTGATGTTATTTATGCTGGAGCACAAAAGAATCTTGGACCTGCAGGAGTAAGTCTTGTTATTGTGAAAAAAAATATTCTTGGAAGAGTACAAAGAGAAATTCCTTCCATGCTAAATTATCAAACACATATTGACAAAAATTCTTCATTTAATACACCTCCTGTATTTCCGATATATGTATCTATGTTAAGCTTAGAATGGTTAAAAGATTTTGGGGGGATTCCCGCTATTGCACAAAGAAATGAGGAAAAAGCGAACCTTATCTATAAAGCAATTGACGATAGTCCATTGTTTGAATGTCCAGTATCAAAAGAAGATAGATCTAAGATGAATGTTGTTTTTATGCCAACAAAAGAAGGTATTGATGATGCATTTTTAAAAATGGCAGAATCGGCTAATTGTATTGGAATTATAGGACACAGATCAGTGGGTGGATATCGTGCCTCAATATATAATGCAATGCCTACTGAGAGCGTAAAAGTCTTGGCTGATGTGATAAATGAGTTTAGTCAAATTCATGGCTAAATACGAAAATAAGTATGTAAAAGTCTTAGGAAAAAGAATTCCAGTAAGACTTTATAGAGAATGGAGGAGTTCTATTAGGTTTAGCATTGGGAAAAAGTATGTTATCATGCGTATTCCTATGGTAGTCGGGGATTTAATCTTGAGCAAAGAATTGGAGAAATTAAGGATTTGGGTTACTCAAAAAGCTCAAGAAGACCCGAGTATAATTTCTAGATTGGTTCCAAAGTCTTATGAGAATGGAGATAGTCTCACTATTCTCAATAAAACATATACTTTACTAATAAACGAATATGATCGAAACAATTTTGGTGGACAAATTGACCAGAGTAACCAAACTATTGAAATCAAATATCCTCAAAGTTGTAGCAGTGAAGAACTTGACCATGCTACCCGTGAGATTATCATCAAATTATTGAATCGCTCTTATCTCCCATTGATTAAACAAAGAGTTTACAAAACAAATGACACTTATTTTAAAGAGAGAATTGATGGTATTAGGTTAAAATATAACACTTCTAATTGGGGGAGTTGCTCTTCTAAAAGAAACATTAATCTGTCGACTAGATTACTTTTAACTACTGAGGAAGTTTTGGACTATGTTATTGTCCATGAATTAAGCCACTTAAAAGAGCTTAATCATTCTCCAAGATTTTGGAGTATTGTTGAAAAAGTAATGCCTGATTATAAAAAACACGAAAAGTGGTTGAGCACTTATGGAAATACGTGTTACATATAATCAGGCCTTACCGAATTAATCTTGCTTTAGCTCCAAGTTTACTGTTGCCAAAACTTCTGGATGTAGTTTAACTTCTGCTGGAAAAGTACCTAATTCCTTAATTTCTTCAGGGATGGTAACCTTTCTTCTATCTACATCAATATCAAATTTCTCTTTTAATGCTGCAATTACCTGGACATTGGTAACGCTACCAAATATTTTACCACTTGTTCCAGCTTTTACAGGGATAACAAGTGTTTGTCCATTTATTTTTTCAGCAATTACTTTGTATTCTTCAAGTCTAGCATTTTCTGCTTGAATTTCTTTTTCTTTAAGCGCGTCTAACTTTGCCATGTTAGGTTTGTTTGCGATAACTGCAATACCCTCAGGAATAAGGAAGTTTCTAGCGTAACCATTTTTTACTGTTACTACATCGTGCTTATAACCGACTTTATCTAAATTTTTTAATAATATTATGTCCATGGTATTTTATTTATATAAGTCAGTAACGTAAGGCATAAGTGCAAGGTGTCTTGCTCTTTTGATAGCAACAGCTACTTTCTTTTGGTATTTTAATGAATTCCCAGTAATTCTTCTTGGAAGGATTTTACCTTGGGCATTTACAAATTGTAATAAAAAGTCTGGATCCATATAATCTATATGCTTGATTCCAAATTTTTTAAATCTACAGTATTTAGACTGCGTTTTCCCAATATTGGGATTGCTTAAAAATTTTATATCATCTCTTGATGCCATGATCAATAAATTTTTCTAGTTAATAAAAATTATTCTTCTTCAGCCTTAGCTGGAGTTGGTGTCGGTTCTGCTGCTTTTGGCTCTTCTACTGGAGCTGGAGCTGGAGTTTGTTTAGCAGGAGAGTTTAAGGTTTTCCTTTTAGGATCGTCTTTAGTTTTCTTTTCTACTTTACCGATTAAACCGTTTCTTTTGTCTGCGTTGTACTTTACACCATATTTATCAAGAGCTACAGTCAAGAATCTAATTATTCTTTCATCTCTTCTAAGTGATAATTCTAATTTTGGAATTATTGCACCAGTTGGTGATTCGAACTCAATTTTGTGATATACACCTGAGTTTCTTTTTTTGATACTATAAGCCAATTGTTTTAAGCCTAGATCATCGAAAGCTACAATAGAACACTCTTCATCTTTTAAGAGGTCTTTGTAAGTTTCGGCTGCCTTTTTGATTTCATCGCCTGACAGTACGGGATCGACGATAAAAGTTACTTCGTAATTACGCATGTAATGTTTTAAATAATTTTTAAATATTAAATCCTAATTTTAGGGCTGCAAAGATAGGTATATTTTACTATAAAAAACAAGGAAAATAAAAATCGCATTATTTACAAAAAACTATAACAATGAAGATCAGATTATTATATGCATTAATATTAGGATTAACCATATCTTTTATGTCTTGTAAAACAACCAATAAGCCAGGAAATTCTGTTGAAACAAAAGAATATTTCGGTGAAAAAATCAAGAAAAATAAAGCCATTACTGCTGAAGAATTGGCATTTTTTCTTGAGGACAATATGGAGTTTTCGGGTCAATTAAAAGGTAAAGTAGAATCAGTATGCAAGGTAAAGGGTTGCTGGATGAATGTTTCTGGGGAAAATGGAGGTGAGGTGTTTATACAGTTTAAAGATTATGGATTTTTCATGCCAATGGATATCGAAGGTCAAGAAGTAATTATGCAAGGAAAGGGTTACTACGAGATTACTACTGTCGATGAATTAAAACATTATGCTGAAGATGAAGGGAAATCTGAGGAAGAAATTGCTAAAATAACAGAACCAGAAAAGGAATTGAAATTTATGGCTGATGGAGTGATTTTATTAAAATAAAAAACTAGTGCCGGGCAGCTCTTTTCGGTTTAAGGAAAATTAAAAGCCCGGACACTAGCCAATCATTATAGAACAACTTCCATTAGTTAGACGAAGATACAATTAAAAGTCACTTTTTACCAAAGAAATTAAATAATTAATATTAACATTTTGCTTGATTAGGTCTATAGCACGGGATATTTTCCATGGTGTTTTGCGATTAATTTTAACTTCTAGCTTAGATATCTTAATAACTGCACCGTAAGTATCTAGGTTAGTTCGTATAACAGGAAGCTTATATTCGTCTATAAAATCCATTGATTTTTCCGTAATATTTTCTTGTCCAGTGATTACAATCCCTGAAATCGGGGAAGTGGTAATATTTTTTATAGATTTTATTTCTATGATTTTTGAGATGGCGTTTTCTAGCACCCTACTGCTAACCACTAATAAGATGTCATTAGAATTTTCTAAATCATTTAGATCAATTAATGACCCAGCTAGTATTCTATCTACTTTTTGGTATCCACGTTCTTCGTATTGCTCAAAATTTCCTTTAATAGCCCTAGCTATTGTCCAAAGTAATGGATAACCTAATGTTTTATCGTAAGGAATAATACCTAACAAAGGGATGTTGTGCTTTTTTAGCCATTTTCCAACGTAGTTCTCAATGGTGTGAATTTTTTCTGGAATGACTTTGTTTATAATTACTCCGATTACTTTTACTTCTTCTTCCCTAAACAGTGCTAAACACATGTTAAGCATATCAATTGTTTTACCGATACCACCTTCGACAATCATCACTACTTCCGCGTCAAGCATTTTTGCGACCTTGGCATTAGACAAGTCTACTACACTGCCAACGCCTACATGACCTGTACCTTCGTAAATTACAATATCACTTTGATTTTCGAGCTTTTCTCTAGCAGCTAAAATATATTTAGTAAAATCATAATTTTCAGGATGATCGATTACATCCTTAGTCGCTCCTCTTGCTAGAATGACAGGGCTATGAATAGCAGGTATTACATCAAAGTTTAGTAAATCTGCAAATAATACAGAATCTTTGTCTACTTTTTCGCCTTTGACATCAACGTGATTTTGCCCTACAGGCTTGGAATAAGCTACTTTTATGCCTGCTTTATTGAATGCGGATACGAGACCAAGTGTGGATGTCGTTTTACCTACATGTTGACTAGTAGCGGCAACATATATACTTTTAAATTTCATGTGCAGAAGAATTGATAAATTTTGTACAAGCTACAAAAAAATAGAATGGCATTAAAAACATGTAGGCCTTCCACTTTTGAAAGGCCATACAAGTAATGCTGATCAATTCCTATCTTGACTTACTTTTTATTCGTATTGTTTAGTATCACTGAGATACAACCTTTAGACTGGAGGAAGTCACAGAAGTAATGCTTGTTTTTAAAATAATTTGAATTTTAACAAAACCTTTAAATCATTCTTAAACCATTGACCTTAAATGGACTATATCTTAGGCTTAAATGTAAACTATCTTACATTTTGGAATGTCTAAATTACCTATTACGTAATATTATTTTAACAATTATTCGGTCAATGCCGTTTATACGTGGTGCTTTAGTTGGGTATTATTCTTTAAAAATAGGATCGCATATGCAACGCCAAATATAAATCCACCAATATGCGCCCACCAAGCTACACCTCCTTGGTTTGGATCAGAAGGTTGAAAAGTGCTAAATATTTGCTGAATAAACCAAAATCCTAAAAACAACAATGCTGGAACATAAAATTTCTTAATAATAAATAACATCTTGATTCTAGATTTTGGAAATAATACAATGTATGCTCCCATAACTGCTGATAATGCCCCAGATGCGCCTACCGTTGGAATGGATGAATCCATTGAAAAAAACACATGAAATAATGAGGCAACTATTCCTCCAACAAAATAAAAGAATACAAAATGAAGGTTTCCAATTGTCGCCTCGATATTGTCCGCAAAAATCCACATGTACAACATATTTGACGCAACGTGCATTATACTCCCATGTAAAAAGATTGAAGTTATTAAGGTATACATATCTTGGAGCGATACAATCTCTTGTGGTATCATTGCGTAAGTATGTACAAAATCATTGGCAGAAGTACCTAGACTCATCTGATAAATGAACACCAAAATATTCATTGCAATAAATGTGTAGCTAAAAATTGGCTTAAAACCACCTACAACTTGATCATCTCCGATTGGGAATATCATTTTATGAAATATTATTTACTTAAAATGCGAAAATAATTATATTTGCAGCCGCAAAAGAAGTTTGGATAAAGATTCAAATAAAAATGGCGTGGTAGCTTCCCGCTGTTCGGTCCTCAAGCGGGACAGGCAGCTTCACTACCACTTCATTCAGTTT